>JASFJQ010000252.1:0-4377 GCA_050121305.1 Chromatiaceae bacterium | reverse complement strand
TTGCCGATGAAGTCGCGAAGCTCGGTGATCGCGTCGTTGGCGAGGTTCACTGAATCGGTGCGCATGTAGGTAATCAGGCCGACGGCGCCGCTACCGATGTCCACGCCCTCGTAGAGTTGCTGCGCAATGCGCATGGTGCGCTGCGCGGTGAAGCCAAGCTTGCGCGAGGCCTCCTGCTGCAGCGTCGATGTCGTGAATGGTGCCGCCGGGTTGCGCTTGCGCTGTTTCTTTTCGACCTTGATGACGTCGAGATGACCAGCCGCCGCGCTCTGCAGCGTCCGCTCGATCTCCGCGGCACGTTCGCTGTCGGTCACCGAGAACTGGTTCAGCTTGTCACCGGCAAAATGCGTGAGTTTGGCGCTGAATGGCTGACCATCCTTTTCGGTGTCGGCCTCAATGGTCCAGTACTCGCGGGTCTCGAAGGCCTCGATCTCTGCTTCGCGTTCGCAGATTAGACGAAGGGCGGGACTCTGCACCCTGCCCGCGGACAGGCCGCGCCGTACTTTCTTCCACAACAGCGGTGACAGATTGAAACCGACCAGATAGTCGAGTGCACGCCGCGCCTGCTGAGCATTGACCAGGTCCATCGAAAGGCTACGCGGATGGGCTACCGCCTCCTGCACCGCCTTTTTGGTGATTTCGTTGAATACGACGCGGTGGACGGGTTTGTCTTTCAACACCCGTTTGTCTTTCAACATTTCGTAGAGATGCCACGATATGGCTTCGCCCTCGCGATCGGGGTCTGTTGCCAGATAGAGGGCCTCGGCAGCTTTGAGTTTGCTGGTGATCGCCTTGACGTGTTTGTCGTTCCGGTCGATCGCTTGGTATTTCATCGCAAAGTGGTTTGTGGGGTCGACCGCGCCCTCTTTGGGCACCAGATCGCGCACATGTCCGTAGGAGGCGAGTACGTCAAAGTCCTTGCCCAGGTACTTCTTGATCGTTTTCGCCTTGGCGGGTGATTCGACAATGACCAGGTTCATGGATTTTGGATAGCTCAGTTGAACGACCCCTGCGGTCCGCGCTCGGGTCGAAGGATATCTTTGGCTCACAGCGGGCCGCCCAGCTCCCAACTATAGCCGGCGACGCGGGCCGCTACGGGAATGCCAGGCGCGCCTTCAGGTGTCAGTCGTTTTGGACGCCCGTGATACTTTGGGCAGAGCCGACAAGTCAGTGCAGGTAGACGGGCTCGCCGTTGTACACCAGTTCTTCCATCAACGCGAAGGCATTTTCCTGGCCCGGCTGATTCAGCAGCACCAGCAGCACAATCCATTTCACATCGTCTGCGGTGAGTTCCTCGGTCTCGATCGCCATGGCCCGCTCTATCACCAGCTCGCGACTCATCGGGTCGAGAATCCCGGTCTGTTCCAGGTACAGGAGCATCCCCTGAATCTCGAGATCGATACGCTGCTGTTCGCGTTCGCTGTAGAGGCGCATCGAGCGATTCGGCTGGGCGCTGGCGTACGCCAGCGAGCCCTGGCGCCAGGCAAGTTCATCCAGCCAGTTGAAGGCCTTCTTGATTTCCCCCTGCGGGAAACCCGCCTGAACCAGCTCTTCCTCGAGCATGATCTGGTCGGTCGGAACAGATTCTTCCGCGTCCATGTAGTTCTCGTAGATATAGATCAGGACGTCGATGACGTTTTCATTCACGGCAGTCTTCCTGGCGAAGAGAGGCGGGCCTCGTAGAAGGGCGGGACGCATCCGGTGTCGAGCCGCTCAGAGCGGGAAATGGGTCCACTAAGGGTCGTTTCCAAGGCGTGTGAACATTCCACCTGCCGAAGATGATACATGACCTTGCAATTCGAGCAACAGCAGGATAGACGAGACCTCGGCCGCCGGGAATCCGGTTCTCTCAACCAGGTCGTCGGTGGTCACTGGGTCGTATCCCATCGCCTCTAGCAGCTCGGTGTGCTGCGGGTCGACCCTTGCTGTGGGCGCATAGGGAGACGTCGGCGCCTCGCGCGGGGCAAGGCCGCTGCGTGGTATCAATGGGGCCAGCTCCTGGAGTACCTGATCGGCGGACTCGACCAGCGCGGCGCCATCACGAATCAGCGCATGACAGCCACGCGCCAACGGGTTGTGGATCGACCCCGGCAGCGCGAACACCTCGCGACCGGCCTCGGTGGCGAGTCGTGCCGTGATCAGCGAACCGCTCTGCAGCGCGGCCTCGATCACCAGGGTGCCCAGCGCAAGGCCGGCCAGGATACGGTTTCGACGCGGAAAGTTGGCGGCCAATGGCGGCGTCCCGGTGGGAAACTCTGAAACCAGCAGGCCATGTAACGCGATATCGTGCGCGAGGGCGCGATTCTTCGCCGGGTAGACGCGGTCTAGCCCTGTTCCAGTCACCGCGAGCGTGAGGCCATCCGCTGCCAACGCACCCTGGTGTGCCGCGGCGTCGATGCCGGTCGCAAGGCCGCTGCTGATTACCAGACCGGCGGCGGCCAGATGGGCGGCGAATTCATGTGCATTGCGCCGACCCCCGGTCGTCGGGCTGCGACTGCCGACGATGGCCAACTGGGGCAGCGACAGCAGGTCCGGATCGCCGTGCAGGAACAAGACGGTCGGCGGGTTGGTCAGTTGGCGGAGCAGGCTCGGATAGGCGGGATCGGTGATCGCCAACAGCGCGTTGCGCGGCTGCTCCAACCAGCGCATGTCCTGCTCGACGCCTGGCCAGTCCGGGTCGCGCAGGTAGTCTCGCAGCAGGGGCGGCAGTTCGGCGGGCGGGTGCTGAACCAGCTGCCGCAGGTCACCGTGGGTTTCAAATAGCGGATTTAGCGTCTGGCTGGCGACGTCCGGTGCGCGCAGCAACGCGCACCAGGCGGCAGTTTCGTCGGAGGGGGTTGATTCCATTCAACCTCCGCATCATTAACGGACCCTCAGCATAGATGAGGGGGGCGTCGCCGCGCAATCGCCAGACCGCGTTTTACCAGGCGCAGGCCGCGACTGTGGGGAGTCCGCGGCTCTCCGTCGCCTCAGGGGTTTCGCACCTTGTCGAAGACATTCATCACGTCGGTCGCGTACAAGACCAGGCCGAAGCTGACCCGCTCGAAGGCGCGGAACACCATCAGCAGGCCGGCCTGCTCCTCCGGGAGCCTTACCGTGTCCCGCGAATTGGGGGTAACGACGTCGCGGATGACCTGGCCGCCGGTGTCTATGCGCAGCACGGTGCCGGGATCGAGGCCGTCATTCATGCCCCGGTCGATGACGACGATGCTGTACTGGCCGATCTGACTGATGCCGTCCAGCACCGAGATGATACTGCCCTCGATCGGCATCGGCGGCGCGTGCGGCGTAAAGTTGGCGGTCGCCTTTTCCTCGCCGGCCGGGATCACGCGGTCGCCGATGATAGCCTCGAGTTTGGTCGAGTTGATGAATATCGTCGCCGGGTCGCCGGTACGCTGTAGCTGAGAGGTGCCGATATAGAGCGCCTCATAACCGAGGATCTCGCCGGTCTCGGCGTCTCGGTAAGGACCGCCGGGGCGCACGATTTCGTATTTCAGCTGGGCGCTGTCGTCGATGCTGCGTACATAGGCCTTCTGCCCAGCACCACCGACGATGTGCAGATCGCCAAAATCGACGATGTAAGGCGCCTTTTCGAGTTGTCCCTCTTGCATCACGTAAGCTTGGGTGAGGAATGGCCCAATGGCATCGATCGGGATGGTCGGGATCGCGCCATCCCATGGGGTGGCCCGCGCGGTGGGCGACAGCTTGAGCGGTCCGCGGCTCAGGCGCAGCTGCGGCTGGCCGTCGATGTAGACGAGTTCGAGCTCGTCGCCAGGGTAGATGAGGTGCGGGTTGGCGATCTGCTGGTTCACGTGCCAGATCTCCGGCCAGCGCCAGGGGCTGCGCAGGAATCGGCCCGAGATGTCCCACAGGGTATCTCCCTTGACCACGGTGTAGCGGTCAGGGTGATCGGCGCGAAGCAGGTCCTCCGCCAGCGCCAAGGGCGTCGTCAAGGCAAAGAACAGCAGCAGGATGAGGCTTTTGCAGGCTTTTTTCATGGAATTCCCTTGGCGCAGTGGCGACTTCCGATCGATGAAAAATTGGTTGCTTGGAGTATTATTTACGGCTCGTAGCGGCCGACTCTTTAATGAGAAGGGCGCCAAAGAGCAATTTCTGGGTGAAATTCTAGCGCATACAGCCGTCTAGCGGTGATTGTTAAGCGGAAACTATAGAATACGGGGCAGGCCATGGCCATTCTGGATATTTTGCATTTTCCCGACACCCGACTGCGCAATGTCGCCAAGCCGGTGGCACAGGTCGATGACAGCGTGCGACGGTTGATCGACGACATGTTCGAGACCATGTATGCCGCACCCGGAATCGGTCTGGCTGCGGTGCAGGTCAACGATCTGCGCCGTGTGATCGTGGTCGACACCT
>JASFJQ010000251.1:0-4380 GCA_050121305.1 Chromatiaceae bacterium | reverse complement strand
TTACGGCGTCTTCCGGAAGAAACGACCCGTATTGGCATGACGCTTTTACGCCCGAAACTGGTCAAGCAAGTATCATTCGGGCTAGCCCGGAACAACCGCTGCGGGGGTGTTACCCCACAGCGGCGGTTTCATCTATCGCGGCTCAACTATCGCTGCTTGCCCGACCCTTGGCGCCACTCGGGGCCCGTAGGCTGCCCTTCTCATAGTTCACGCCCCAGTCGAGGACTGACGCGCCACGGTTGACTACGCGCTTGCGGTAGATATCCGAGATGACGTCTGCGTCGCCGGCCAACAGCGCCTTGGTCGAGCACATCTCGGCGCACAATGGCAGTTTGCCCTCGGCGAGTCGATTGGCCCCGTACATCCGATATTCATCGGCACTGCCGGTCTCCTTGGGTCCTCCTGCGCAGAAGGTACACTTGTCCATTTTTCCGCGCGAAGCGAACGCCCCTGACTTCGGAAACTGCGGTGCGCCGAAGGGACAGGCGTAGAAGCAGTAGCCGCAGCCGATGCAGATGTCCTTGTCGTGCAGGACCAGACCGTCGTCGGTGGTATAGAAACAATCCACCGGGCACACGGCCGCGCAGGGTGCATCGGTACAGTGCATGCAGGCGACCGAAAGGGAACGCTCCCCTGGTTCACCGTCCTTGATGGTGACCACGCGCCGTCGATTGACGCCCCAGGGGACCTCGTTCTCGTTCTTGCAGGCGGTAACACAGGCATTGCATTCGATGCAGCGTTCTGCGTCGCAGTAAAACTTCAAATTAGCCATGTCTGAGTCCTCCTCAAGCCTTGTAGATGCGACACAGGGTGCACTTGGTTTCCTGCATCTGGGTCACCGAGTCATAGCCATAGGTGAACGCAGTATTGCAGGCCTCGCCCAGCACGTAGGGGTCTGAGCCGGCCGGGTATTTGCTGCGCAGATCCTTGCCTTCGAAATGGCCGCCGAAATGGAATGGTGTGAATGCAACGCCCGCCGCCACACGGCGCGTGACCATGGCTTTCACCTTTATCCGAGCGCCCTCGGCGCCCTCGACCCAGACGTCGTCGCTGTCCTTGATGCCGGCGTTGTTCGCGTCGCGCGGGTGCACCTCGACGAACATGTCCTGCTGCAGCTCGGCGAGCCAGGGGTTCGAGCGTGTCTCATCGCCACCGCCCTCGTACTCGACCAGGCGGCCAGACGTGAGGATGATTGGATACTCCTTCGAATAGTCCTTCGCCTGAACCGAGGCGTAGCGGGTCGGTAACCGCCAGAAAGACTTGCGATCGTCGTAGGTCGGGTATTTTTCGACCAGGTCGCGGCGGTTCGTATACAGCGGTTCGCGATGTATCGGCACCGGATCCGGGAAGGTCCAGACCACCGCACGGGCCTTGGCATTACCGAAGGGTGCGCAGCCGTGCTTGATCGCGACCCGTTGGATGCCGCCGGACAGATCGGTCTTCCAGTTCTTGCCCTCGGCGGCCTGCTTTTCGGCGTCACTGAGGTCGTCCCACCAGCCCAGCTTCTTCAGCACGTCGGCAGTGAACTCGGGATAGCCGTCCGTGAGCTCGGAACCTTGCGAATAACTCCCGTCCGCGAGCAGGCTAACGCCGTTGCGCTCGACGCCGAAGCGTGCACGGAAGGTCAGTCCGCCGTCGGCCACTGGCGTACTCGTGTCGTACAGATTCGGCGTTCCCGGATGTTTCATCTCGGCGTCACCCCAGCAGGGCCAGGGCATGCCATAGAAGTCACCATCTGCGGGTCCGCCCTCGGCCTTCAGGCTGGTGTAGTCGAAAGTGCCCCAGTGTTGCTGGTGCAGCTTCAGCCGCTCGGGGCTCTGGCCGGTATAGCCAATGGTCCACATGCCGCGGTTGAACTCGCGGGTGATGTCCTCGATCACCGGCTCCTCGCCCTTGACCTCGATGTTCTTGAACAACTGATCGGCGAAGCCAAGCTTGCTCGCCAGCTTGTACATGATGGTGTGGTCGGGCAGGGAATCGAACAGTGGATCGATGACCTTATCGCGCCACTGCAGGGAGCGATTCGATGCCGTCGCCGAGCCATAGGTCTCGAACTGCGTACATGCCGGTAGCAGATAGACGCCATCGGTGCGGTCGTGCATGACCGCGGACACCGTCGGGTAGGGGTCGACGACCACCAGCAGATCCAGCTTCTCGAAGGCCTTTTTCATCTCCTGGCCACGGGTCTGCGAGTTGGGCGCATGCCCCCACATGAACATCGCACGGATATTGTCCTTTTGGCCGATGTTCGCCGAATCCTCGAGGACACCGTCGATCCAGCGCGACACCGGGATCCCTTTCGTGTTCATCACGGCCACGTCTTTGTCGCCAGACTTTTCGTACGCACCTGGGTCGAAGCGGTCCTTGATCCAATCCGGATCGAGATCCCAGACCCGCGCCCAGTGAGCCCAAGACCCGGGGGCAAGGCCGTAATAGCCGGGGAGCGTGTTGGCCAATACGCCGAGGTCGGTGGCGCCCTGGACGTTGTCGTGGCCGCGGAAGATGTTCGCGCCGCCACCCGATACGCCGATATTGCCCAGCGCCAGCTGAAATGCGCAGTAGGCGCGGGTGTTGTTGTTGCCAATGGTGTGCTGGGTGCCGCCCATGCACCAGATGAACGTCCCGGGCCGGTTATCGGCCATCGCCTTGGCGGCCGCGTAGACCTGGTTCTCCGGCACGCCCGTCACGCGCTCGACCTCTTCGGGTGTCCACTTGGCGATCTCGGCCTTGACCTCATCCATGCCGTAGACGCGCTGGCGGATGTACTCCTTGTCTTCCCAGCCGTTCTTGAAGATGTGGTACATCATGCCCCAGATGATCGGCACGTCCGTACCTGGTCGGATGCGCAGGAAGTGATTGGCATGCGCTGCCGTGCGGGTGAAGCGCGGGTCGATCACGATGACCGGCGCATTGTTCTCTTCCTTCGCCTTCATGATGTGCTGCAGTGCGACCGGATGCGCCTCGGTCGGATTGGAGCCAATCAGCAGGATCGCCTTGGATTTGTGGATATCGTTGTAGCTGTTGGTCATCGCGCCATAGCCCCAGGTGTTCGCTACCCCGGCTACGGTGGTCGAGTGGCAGATACGCGCCTGGTGATCGACGTTGTTGGTACCCCACATGGCGGCGAACTTCCGATACAGGTAGGCCTGTTCGTTGTTGAACTTGGCCGAACCCAGCCAGTAGACCGAATCGGGGCTGGACTCTTCCCGGATCTTCAGCAGCTGGTCACCGATGTCGTTGATGGCCTCGTCCCAGGAGACCTTCTGCCATTTGCCGTTGACGAGCTTGGTCGGGTACTTGAGGCGGCGCTCACCGTGCCCATGTTCCCGCAGCGCAGCGCCTTTGGCGCAGTGTGCGCCGAGATTGAACGGGTGGTCGAACGCCGGCTCCTGGCCGGTCCAGACGCCGTTCTTGACCTCCGCAATGACGCCACAACCGACAGAGCAGTGGGTACAGATGGTGCGCACCTCTTTGGCGGCCGGACCCTTCGCCGCATCCGCTGCCGTGGCCTTGCGCATCATCCCCGGGGCCAGCCCGGTGGCGAGGATGCCGCCGCCGGCCATGATCCCAGAGTTGCGCAGGAAGTCGCGGCGACTCAGCTTGCGACCGGTCTCGCCGGCCGCGCCCTCAGTGGTGGTGGGCGTAGTCGCTTCGGTGCCGACCTGGTCGGAAATCTTCTTCAGTTTCATATCGATGCTCCTGGGTGGCCGGTGCTCAGCTGGCTGCGCTCTTGTAATAGGCAAGAACATGCTCGGTCAGGCGGTAGCCCTCGCGCTGGTCTTTATCGGTCCGGTCCTCTGGCACTTCGGCCAGCGCTATCCCCGGCGCCGCAGCCGCTGCGGCCGCAATCCCTCCCGAGACGCCGACGTCACGCAAGAATTTGCGCCGGGTTTGCGAAACCTGCTGCTTGGGGTCTTTCATAACGAGTGCTCCTTAGAGATCGTGCGAGTCGCTTGGTCGGTCTGTCGAAACCGTCGAGGGTCTTGCGGACCAGTGTCGTTAAGGTATTGCAAGGTGCCGGCCAAAGATGCCGGGAGAAAAATCCCAAGAACGGTGCTGATTGGTGGTTCGCCAGCGGGTGGTCTGCGACAAAGTCGGGCGGTGTGACAAAATGTCTAGTCGAGCAGCGACAAATAGCGCTGCTCCAGCGACAGGAAGGCCGATCCCAGTCTGGCGACCGATCGATAGAAGACCGCAGAGGGCGCCTCCGCGAGATCGCTGAAGAAATCGCCGGCCCAGTTGCCGAGGTGGCTCTCGAAGAAGTGCCGCTGCCTGTCCAGCGGACAACCCTCCTGGATCAGCAGGGCCATCACCTCGCACAAGGCCGCGATGTGATCCTCCGGCTCGCATACGTCGTCGGCGCGCGCAAACCCCAGCTGC
>JASFJQ010000250.1:0-4395 GCA_050121305.1 Chromatiaceae bacterium | reverse complement strand
TTGAGGCGGTTCTCCGACTTCTCGGTGGTCTTCTTTGCGGCCTCTTCGGCCCGCTTGCGCGCCTGTTCCTCGCGGTACAGCACATAAGAGCGTGCGACCTTGTGCTCGCCCGAGCGCATCAGTGCGAGTTCGACCTGGTCTTGGATGTCTTCGATGTGTACGGTGCCGCCGGCCGGGTTGCGCCGCATCATTGCCTCGGTGAGCTGTTCGGTCAGGTTCTGCACCAGGTCATGAACGCGATGCGAGGCGGCGGCATTGCCGCCCTCGACCGCCAGGAACGCCTTGGTCATCGCCACCGCGATCTTGTTCGCGTCGAAATTCGTGACCTTGCCGTTGCGGCGGATCACGCGCAGCCCGCCTGGCGCATTGGCCTGGATCTCAGGCGTCGCCTGTGTCGGGGTTCCCTGATGCGGCGGGACGGCGGTGTCGTCCGCTACATCAATTGAATGCGCGTTTTCGGTTGCCATTGAGGCTCCTCCTTGGGTGGTGTAGTTCTCCGGTGGACAGACCGCGTTGCGCGATCGGGCGGGTGTCGCCGACGTACTGCACTGCGTCCACAGTCACCACAATATATACGCTGGTCTTCAGCTGTCAACCACAATATCTTGTGTAAAAACACTGTGGAAAACCGTGTGGAGACTGTGCGCCGTTTGTGAATAAAGGTGGTCGCGACAGGTTGTTTGCGAACGCTTTCAGGGACTTGAACAGGCCTGCCCCGGCCGCTCGGCGGGCGAATTTTTCAGGCTATCGGCGATGGCGCTCTATGATGCTGCGCAGATGATCGGCGGTGACCGGCCCCATGTGGCGCTCGACGATCTGGCCGGCGGGATCGAGGATTGCGGTGGTCGGCAGCCCCTCGAGGGGCTCGAAGGGTTCCAGCGGCGTAGTGCCGATCTTCAGGTTGGGGAAATTGATCGCGAAGGGCTTAAGAAATTCTCTTGCCTCGTCCGGCGTGGACTCCTCGAAGTTGATGCCGATGACCTGCACATCGGCGTTGCCGGCCTGAAATTTCACCAGTTCAGGCAGTTCACGGATACAGGGGCTGCACCATGAGGCCCAAAAGTTCACCACCACCCATTGGCCCCGAAAGTCCGACAGGCTGACCGGTTTTCCGTCGAGATCGTCGAGCGTGAAGTCCAGAGGTTCCGCCTGGGCCTGAGCCCACAGACTCGCAATGAGCAGCGCAATGCAGGCAGAGCGACGGCGGGCTGTGTTCATGGGTCAATTAGTCCGTGGACTGGGGAAAAAGTTTTCTCTATCTGGCGGTCGTGGCCCGGTCGCCGGCGACCCTTGGCCCGTCAAGACTGCACAAACCTGGTGCGCTTATGCGGCTAGGGATCTTCAACGCGGTGCAGGTAGCGCGGCAAAAGCAGGTGCGTGATTCAGCAATTTCATATCAAGTCATTGATAAATAGCGCATTAGATTATCTGGCACAGCATATGCTTCACCAACACTGAAATCGCTTCGCGGTGATTTCTCCTAACTCTCTGTCGATATTGCCAGAATGGCTAGCGCCGCCGTCCCATCCTCCAGTTTGGTTCGGCGGCCTTTTTTTGCCGGATCCTGGCGCAGACCGATCGCGCAACGTTTGAGAAGTGTCATGGCGTTTGATCCGCGAGCGGCGCTAGCCTTTCTATCTGGCCGTTTTTCGTAGGGTCGGGACAGGCACCTGATGCAGGATTCGTTATGACCGAACAGATACGGCGCATCCTGGTGTGGAGCGGCCGGCTGCGGCTCGCCCACTGGGCCCTGGCCGTTGCCACCCTGGTGCTGTTGGCCACGGGTTGGCTGATCGGCAATGCACCGACACAGGCCGAGTCAGCCATCGAGATCCATTACCTGGCGGCCAGCCTGCTGATCTTTGCACTCGCGCTGCGCCTTTATCTGGGCCTGTTCGGTCAGGGCGCGGAGCGCCTCGCGCATCTGCTGCCGCGCGGCGCCGAGCTGGCGGCCCTGCGGGCCAGCCTGGTCTTCTATCTGTCGCTCGGCAGGGCCGCGGCCCCGAACTGGTTCGCACACAATCCTTTGTGGAAGCCGCTGTATCTGGTGCTGTTTCTGTCGCTCTTGCTGGCGGTCCTCACCGGATGGCTGATGCACGAGATCCCGCTGGTCGGTGGTCTGTATCTGCCGGAGGTCCATCGCTGGCTGGCCCACCTGATCGGATTGCTCACCGCGGCCCATCTGTTCAGCGTGATCCTGCAGGACGTCAAGGGGCGCTCGGGCGACATCTCCGCGATGTTCAGCGGCTATCGTCTGTTCTACGTCCCGCCGGCGGCGGCCGTGAGGCCCGACAGCGCGAAGGTCACCGTGAAGCTAGGCGCGCTCGCCAGACCGCGGCAATCAGATGAGCAGCATTGATAGCCATCCAGGCTAGCTTTAGGCACGCCCCTTCAGGGCATCGCGCAGCGCGTCGGTGATGGTCTCCAGCACCTGGATGCGGGCAAACCTCTTGTCGTTGCCCGCGATCAGGTTCCACGGTGCTTGTCGCACGTTGGTGCGTGCCAGCATCTCGTTGACCGCCTCGCGGTATTCGTCCCATTTTTCGCGGTTGCGCCAGTCTTCGTCGGTGATCTTGTAGCGCTTGTAGGGGGTGTCCTCGCGCGCCCTGAAGCGCGCCATCTGTTCCTCTTTGCTGATCTGCAACCAGAATTTCTGTACCACAACGCCGGCCTGGACGAGCTGTTCCTCGAAGTCGTTGATCTCGAGATAGGCGCGCGCCCAGTTGTCGTGGCTGGTGAAGCCCTCCACCCGCTCGACCAACACGCGGCCATACCAGGAACGGTCGAAGATGGTCATGCGGCCGGCGCGCGGAATATGCCGCCAGAAACGCCATAGGTAGTGATGGGCGCGCTCCTCGTCGGTGGGTGCTGCGATCGAGATTACCTCGCGCAATCTGGCGTCGACGGCCTGGGTGATGCGGCGAATGGCGCCACCCTTGCCGGCGGCATCCACGCCCTCGAACACAAACACCGTCGAGATCTTGTGCGTGTGGGCCCGCCATGCCAGCTCATTGAGCTCTACCTGCAGGTCCTCGAGCCTCTTGCGGTAGGCCCGCTTGCCGATGGTCTGCGTCAGATCCACTCGGTCGATCAGCGTGATTCGCGCCTCGGGGGCCTGCGGCAGCATGTCCCAGTCGGTGCTGGAAGGCGCGGCCTCCGTCGCATCTCCATTCATCGCCGCCGCGAGCGCGTCTTGTATCTCCCGCAGCAGCACCCGGCCGGTCGTCATGTCTCGATAACGCGGGTCCGTTGCCTCGATGATATGCCAGGGTGCGCGGCCGATATCGGTCCTGCGCACGACCTGCGCGGCCACGGCCTCGAAGCGCTGGTATTGTTCGCTGAATTTGGACTTCTTCGGCATCATTTTCCAGCGACTGCGATCATTGCGCTCCAATGCCTTCAGCCTGCGGCGCTGTTCTTTTTCCGAGAAGTGATACCAGCACTTCACGATTACCGCGCCGTCATGGATCAGCATGCGCTCGAGTTCGCGTATCCCGCGCATACTCTGATCCAGATCTGCATCGTTCCAACGGCCAGTGAATCGCTGTTCGATCGGCCACAGATACCAGCCGCCGAAGAACACCCCGATCTCACCGTGGCGCGGCATCGCACGCCAAAAACGCCAGGCCTGCGGCCGATGTTTCTCCTCGTCGGTCTCTTCCCAGAAGGCATAGACGTGCATGCCACGCGCATCCAGCCACTCATCCAGCGCATTCACCACCTCTCCTTTGCCGGCCGCCTCCATGCCGGCGATGATCACGTACACCGGGATCTCGCGTTCGCGCAGCGCGATCTGCGCCTCGAGCAGTTCGGTGCGGAGCTCCTCCTCCTCCGCCTTGTAGGCCTCCTTGCTCAACGTGCGGCCGATCTTTGCGGTCTCGAACACAGCTCTTTCCTATCAGCCCGGCAGCGCGCCACTGATTTGGTGTTCCGCAGCGAAGTCGAGCATGCGCTGGATCGACGTGACCGCCTTGGCGCGGATGTCGGCGTCGACCGTGATCTCGTTGACCCCGTTGATCAGTACATGTTCGAGGTTGTGCAGCGAGTTCTTGGCCATCCACGGACAGTGCGCACAGGATTCGCAGGTGGCACCCGCGCCGGCCGTGGGCGCCGAGATGAGTTTCTTGTCCGGCGCGAGCTGGTGCATCTTCCAGAAGATGCCGTCGTCGGTGGCGACGATGAACTCCCGGTTCGGCAGGGCCGTCACCGCCTTTATCAGCGCGGTGGTCGAACCGACGACGTCCGCCTGTTGCAGTACCTCTTCGGGGGATTCCGGGTGTACCAGCACCGCCGCCTCGGGATGCAGCCGTTTGAGGCGCTGCAACGCGAAGCCTTTGAATTCTTCGTGTACGACGCAGCTGCCCTCCCAGAGCAGCATATCGGCGCCGGTCTGCT
>JASFJQ010000249.1:0-4409 GCA_050121305.1 Chromatiaceae bacterium | reverse complement strand
TGGCGGCGGACCCCGGCCTGCCCATCGTCGCCTGGCCACAGCAGCAGCGTGGTCAGCGGCGCGGCCAGCGCGAACACCAATGCCAGCAGGTCTACATACAGGGTGATGCCCAGCGGCGGTGCGAAATTACCCAAGGCGATCGCGTAGGGCGCCTCGTAGGCCGACCAGTTGACGGAGACTATCAGCGCACTGAGCACCAGCAGCGCCGGACCCAGTAGCGATCCCAGCCATGCCAGGCCGCCACGGGCGGTCAGCGGCAGCACAAAGGCGCCGAGCAGGGGCAGGACGACGGCGAGCGTGATGTCAGTCATGTTGCCCCGCGGTCTCGGCGATTATCGCCGGTCGCGGCAGTGGGCGTTCCCCGGCCGGCCGTTCCTGGCTACCTGGCGGGGTGACGCCCGCGGCGTCGTCAAGGTCCGCCAGCATTCGACGTCGTGCCTCTCGCATATCCAGTGTGCCGTAGCGCTGCTTCACACGGATCACCAGGCTCAGGGCCAGCGCTTGCACGCCGACGCCGATCACGATCGCGGTCAGGACCATCGCCTGGGGCACCGGATCTACCATCGCCTGCGGCGCCTGCGCGTCCTCGAGGATCGGTGCCACGGCATCCCAGCGATAGCCGGCCAGGATCAACAGCAGGTTCGCACCGGCCTCGGCGATGGCCAGCGCCAGGACCATCCGGAACAGGTGATTCGACAGCACGATCCCGGCGATACCGATCGCGATCAGACCGATGGCCCCGAGGAAAAAGACCAGGCCGACGCCGGTGCTCACGATGCCACCTCGTCGTCGCTCGCCAGGCGCGACAGCAGGCTGGCCAGCTCGGCCCCGACCTTGAGACCTACGGCGAGATACAGCAGCGGCAGGGTGCCGGCGGATAGCAGGTCGCCGAGCACGCCCCGGTCGAGCAGTGGGGTCAGAAACGGCCGGTCACTGAACAGTGCGATCAGGCCGATGGCGATGAAGGCCGCGCCGGCCAGACCCTCGGTCACCGTGAGCCATCTGTGGTCCAGCGCGGCCTGCGGACGGGCCAGCAGCGGCAGGAAAAAGGCCGCGGCGAGTACCACGCCGCCCTGGAAGCCGCCGCCCGGCGTCAGGTGGCCATGCATGACGATATACAGGCCGACGATCAACAGCAGCGGGAACAGCACATCGGCACCGGCGCGCAGAATGAAACCGGCGGGCCGCTGGCGCGTGCTGCCGCGGGATGCCCCGAGTATCAGCCCGCCGGCCGTGGCCGCGGCGAACAGGATGGACAGCTCGCCGAGCGTGTCCAGCCCGCGATAGCCGAGCACCACTGCGGTCACGAAATTGGCCGCACCGACCTCGTCGGCGGCGGCCTGAGCGATGGCGTCGCCGACCAGCATCGGGGGCCTGCCGAAGGGCAGACTGGCGGTCAGCACCAGCAGCAGGAACACCAGGCCGCCCAGAAACAGCAGGGTCGCCAGACTACGCATCCCGGTCTCCGTCATCGACGCCGAGATCGAGTGCAAAGAGCCCGAGGCGCCGCAGCGCGAGCGCTAGGATCAGGCCGCTCAGGCCGGCGCCCACCGCGGCCTCGGTCATCGCCACGTCGGGCGCACGCAGCATCACGAACATCACCGCGACCCCGAGCGAGACCACCGATGCGGCCGCCACCGCGGCGAGCAGATTGCGCAGCATCAGCACGGCGAGGGCCGCGCCCAAGGTCAGCAACACGACGGTCGCGGCGATCCAGGTCACGGCCGACTCCGCTTGCCCTGCCACAGGGGTACGCCGGCGTTGTGGAAGGCGCGTGCCAGGGTCGAGGAACCGATGGGATTGGTCAGTAGGATGAACAACGCGATCACCAGCAGTTTGGCCCACCACTCGGGGTGGTGTACCGCGGTACCCAGCAGCAGCGACAACGAGCCCAGGGTCACAGCCTTGGTGCCGGCCTGGATGCGGTTGTAGACATCGGGCATACGCAGCAGGCCGAGTGCGCCGAGAAGACAGAACAATGCGCCGATCAGCAGGAAGAGATCACCTATCAACGTCACGAGCGATCTCCTTCAATGGTGCGGGCCAGCGCGACGACACCGACGAACGCCAACACGCCGTAGAGCAGGGCGACATCCAGATAGAGCGCCGAATCGAACAGCAGCGCGATGACCACGATGGTACCGGTAGCGATCACCGACAGCGTGTCGGCGGCGACGATTCGGTCTGGCGCATGCGGTCCGATCCACAACCGCAGCAGGGCCAGCCCGCAGGCCAGGCCGAGCAGCGCCAGTACGGCGACCGTCGCGATGGATCCGCTCACTCCAGGAACCCCCGCAGATGGCGCTCGAAATCGCCGGCGATCTCGCGGGTCGCCGCCTCGACGTTATTGCCCGGCGGACAGTCGACCCAGTGCACGATCAGGGTGTCTTCATCGACGTCGATGGATAGCGTCCCGGGCGTCAGGGTGATGCTGTTGGCCAGCACCAGACGCCCCAAATCAGAGCGTAATGAGGTGTTGATGCGCACCAAGGCGGGGCGAAGCGGCAGCGATGGCGTCAGGACGCGGCGCGCCATGTCTAGGTTCGCGCGCACCAGGGCCACCAGTAACGCGGCGAGGTAAGACAGGAATGCAACAGGGGCGCGGGGACTGAGCCGGATGCCGGCCAGCACGGAGGGACGGCCGAGTGTCAGCATGGCCACTGCGCCGGCCACCACCAGCCCGGCGAGCAGTTCCTGAGGGTCGAGTGATCCGACCAGCAAGAGCCAGAAAACGAAGGAAAAGACGAACGAAAAGGCAAACTGTTGCAGCTGTCGGTACATCTCAAGCCTGGTCGGTCGGCGCCGCCGCCGTGTGCGATCATCCGGACGCAGTCGGCCGGAGAGCGCATAGCCTAGAACATTTTTCGTGTCACTATGATTACCTGCATCAACTCGGCGGTATCACCCTGCGGTAACAGGCCCGGCGGCGGCGCTGAGGCAACCCTGAACACGATTGGGGTTAAGCAAACGTCATGCCGCATTCTACCCGCCACTCGCGGATGCAGCGCCATGCACCGCTCGCGGAGCTGTGCTGGCTGGCATAGGAGGGCGGGGCGCACAGACCTATGAATCGAGAGCCAGAAAAGGCGTTACTCGACGCCGATGGTGCCCACATCTGGCACCCCTACAGCGCGGTCGGTACCGGGATGCCGGTGTTTCCGGTCGTCTCGGCCAGCGGTGTGCGACTGACCCTGGCCGACGGTCGTGAACTCATCGACGGCATGGCCTCGTGGTGGTGCGTGATCCATGGTTACAACCACCCGGTATTGAACCGCGCGATCGAACGACAGCTGACGGAGATGGCGCATGTGATGTTCGGTGGACTGACCCATCCACCGGCCGTTGCGCTGGCGGAAAAACTGGTCGAGATCACCCCGCCGGGCCTCGAGTTGGTGTTCTTTGCCGACTCCGGATCCGTCTCGGTCGAGGTGGCGTTGAAGATGGCCATTCAGTTCTGGCACGCCCAGGGCAGACCAAACAAGCGTCGCTTCGTGGCGCTGCGCGGCGGTTATCACGGTGACACCCTGCACGCGATGTCGGTGTGCGACCCGGTGACTGGTATGCACGGCCTGTTCAACACTGTGCTGCCGAACCAGTTCTTCGTCGCGGCGCCGCGGGGCGGTTTTGCGCAGCCGGCGGATCCGGAGGATCTGCAGGGGCTTGAGGGGGTGCTGATCGAGCACGCCGAAGAGATCGCGGCATTGATCCTGGAGCCGGTGGTGCAGGGCGCCGGCGGCATGCGCTTCTACTCACCGGACTACCTGCGCGCGGCGCGCGCGCTCTGTGATCGCTATCAGGTGTTGCTGATCGCCGATGAGATCGCGACCGGCTTTGGTCGCACCGGGCGCCTGTTTGCGTGCGAGCATGCCGGCATCGCGCCGGACATCCTGTGCCTGGGCAAGGCGTTGACGGGCGGCTATATGTCCATGGCGGCGACCCTGACCACGCGCGCGGTCGGGGAGGCCATCGCACACGGAGAGCCGGGGGTGTTCATGCACGGCCCGACCTTCATGGCCAATCCGCTGGCCTGTGCGGTGTCGCTGGCCAGTATCGGGCTGCTGCTGGACTCGCCGTGGCAACGGCGTGTGTCGACGATCGAACAGGGGCTGCGCGAGGGGCTCGCGGACTGTGTCGCTATGGGTCACGTCGCCGACGTCCGCGTATTGGGTGCGATCGGCGTGGTCGAGTTGACCAGCCCGGTCGATATGCGGCGGGTGCAGCCATTGTTCGTCGAGCAGGGGGTCTGGGTCAGGCCGTTCGGCCGGCTGGTCTATGTGATGCCGCCGTTCGTGATCGCGCAGGATGATCTCGCGTTTCTCACCGGTGCGGTCAGGCGGGTGGTCGGTCGTTTGGTGGTCGACGGTGCGCATTGCGTGCCGTCTTCTTAAAACCTCCGCCGCAGGCACACA
>JASFJQ010000248.1:0-4414 GCA_050121305.1 Chromatiaceae bacterium | reverse complement strand
GGATGTCTGGCAACCTGTGCCGTTGCACGGGCTACCAGAACATCATCAAGGCGGTGCACTCGGCCGCACAGAAACTGCAACAGGCGTAGAGGGGCAAGACGATGGCAGCGAGAGCAGAAGACATCAACCGCGAAGACGCCCTGCAGGGCATTGGCTGTGCACGCAAGCGCAAGGAGGATCCGCGCTTCGTCCAGGGCAAGGGTAATTACGTCGATGACATCAAGTTGCCCGGCATGCTATTCGCCGACCTGGTGCGCAGCCCCCATGCGCATGCGCGCATCAAGGGCATCAACAAGGAGAAGGCACTGGCACTGCCGGGCGTGCATGCGGTGCTGACCGCCGAGGACCTCAAGCCGCTCAATCTGCACTGGATGCCGACGCTGGCCGGCGATGTCCAGGCGGTGCTGGCGGACGAAAAGGTCCACATGCAGTACCAGGAGATCGCGGTCGTCATCGCCGATGACCGCTATATCGCCGCGGATGCGGTAGACCTTGTCGAAGTGGAATACGAACCGCTGCCGGCGCTGGTCGATGCGCACAAGGCGCTGGACCCGGATGCCCCGATCCTACGTGAAGACGTAAAGGACAAAGACAACGTCGGTCAGGGGCCACGTCGTCACCCGAATCATATCTTCACCTGGGAGGTGGGTGACAAAGAGGCGACGACGCGCGCCTTCGATAACGCCGAGGTGACGGTCAAGGAGGAGATGTATTACCCGCGGGTGCACCCCAGTCCGCTCGAGACCTGCGGTTGCGTGGCCTCGTTCGACAAAGTCAACGAACACCTGACGGTCTACATCACCTCGCAGGCGCCGCACGTGGTGCGCACGGTGGTGACGCTGATCTCGGGTATCCCCGAGAGCAAAGTGCGGATCGTCTCGCCGGACATCGGCGGCGGCTTCGGCAACAAGGTCGGCGTATACCCGGGCTATGTCACGGCGATCGTCGCCTCCATCGTGCTCGGACGGCCGGTCAAGTGGGTGGAAGACCGCATGGAGCACCTCTCGACCACGGCCTGGGCGCGCGACTACTGGATGACCGGCGAGCTGGCGGCCGACAACGACGGCCGCGTCAAGGGCCTGCGCGTGAACGTGCTGGCGGATCACGGTGCCTTCAATTCGCACGCCCAACCCACCAAGTGGCCCGCGGGTCTTTTCAGCATCGTGACCAGCTCCTACGACATCCCTGCCGCGCAGGTCAAAGTGGATGGCGTCTACACCAACAAATCGCCGGGCGGGGTCGCCTATCGCTGCTCGTTCCGGGTCACCGAGGCGATCTATCTGATCGAGCGGATGATGGACGTACTGGCGCAAAAGCTCGGCATCGACAAGGCAGAGATACGCCGGCGCAACTTCGTCAGACCCGAGCAGTTCCCCTACAAGACCGCGCTCGACTGGGAACTGGACAGTGGTGACTACCATACCGCGCTGGACAAGGTGCTCGCGGCGGTGGACTACGACGGCCTGCGCAAGGAGCAGCAGGAAAAGCGTGCCAAGGGCGAGCTGATGGGCATAGGTCTGGTGACCTTTACCGAGATCGTGGGCGCGGGGCCGAGCAAGGCCTGCGACATCCTCGGCGTGGGTATGTTCGACAGCGCCGAGATCCGGGTCCATCCGACCGGCAGTGTGATCGCCCGCATGGGCACGATTACCCAGGGGCAGGGGCATCAGACCACCTATGCGCAGATCATCGCCTCGGAACTCGGCCTGCCGTCCGATCAGATCCAGATCGAAGAGGGCGATACCGATACCGCACCCTACGGACTCGGTACCTACGGCTCGCGTTCGACCCCGGTCGGCGGCGCTGCCACCGCGGTCGCCGCGCGTAAGATCCGCGCCAAGGCACAAAAGATCGCCGCGCACCTGCTCGAGGTCGACGAAAACGACGTGGAGTGGGACATCGACCGCTTCAAGGTGAAGGGCGTTCCGGGCCAGGAAAAGACCATGAAGGAGATCGCCTGGGCGGCCTACAACAATGTGCCCGAGGGCATGGAGATGGGCCTGGAGGCCGTCGATTATTACGATCCGCCCAATTTCACCTATCCGTTCGGCACCTACCTGTGCGTGGTGGATATCGACAGGTACACCGGGCAGACCCATGTCCGCCGCTTCTATGCGCTGGACGACTGCGGCACCCGGATCAACCCGATGATCATCGAGGGCCAGATCCACGGCGGTCTGAACGAGGGTTTTGCGGTGGCGATGGGTCAGGAGCTGCCGTATGACGCCGAGGGCAACCTGCTCGGCAACACCTTCATGGACTACTTCATCCCGACCTTCGTCGAGACGCCGCATTGGGAGACCGACTACACGGTGACACCCTCGCCGCACCATCCGCTGGGCGCCAAGGGCGTGGCCGAGTCGCCGCATGTGGGGAGTATTCCCTGCTTCACCGCGGCCATCGTCGATGCCTTCGCCCATCTCGGCGTCACCCACATGGACATGCCGCACAGTGCGTATCGCGTGTGGCAGAAAATCCACGAGCTGGGTCTGGACAAACACAGCTGAATCGCAGTTCGCCCGCACCGGCAGGATCCGGCGCGGGCGTTTCGGAGAAACACAATGCAAGTCAACCTGGACAAGACCTTCCCGATCGCCGCACCGGCGAGCAGCGCCTGGCAGTTTCTGCAGGACATCCCCGGGGTCGCCGGCTGCATGCCGGGCGCCGAGGTCACCGAGACCATCGACGACAAGAACTACAAGGGCCGGGTCAAGGCCAAGATCGGCCCGGCGACCATGGCGTTCAACGGCGATATCGAGATTCAGGGGGTCGACGGCGAAAAGCGTGAACTCCACCTGATCGGCCGCGGCCAGGACACCAAGGGTTCGTCGTCGGCCACCATGGACCTGCGGGCCTGGGTGGTGGAGGAAGGCGAGGGCCAGTGTGCGCTCAAGGGCGAGGCGCAGGTCGCGGTCACCGGCAAGGCCGCCAGCCTGGGCGGGCGGATGATGACCCAGGTCGCCGACCAGATCCTCAACCAGTTCGGCAAGAACTTCGCGAACAACGTCGTCGCGATGGGACAGGGCGCCGACGCCGAGGGTGCCCGCGAGGAACTGGCCGAACAGCCCAAGGAGGTCAACGGCCTGGCCTTCGTCTGGTCGGTGATCGTCGGCATGCTCCGCAGCCTGTTCGGGCACAAAAAGGCCAATAGCCATTAAGTAAGGCAACCGACGGCAAGGGTCATGTCCGGGGACAATCGCGTCGCAGAACTGCAGGGTCGCCTCGCCGATGCCGGCTACATCGCCGAACGGGGGCTGAGCGCCACGCTGCTGCTGTTCACGGAACTGCAGCGGCCGCTGCTGCTCGAGGGTGATGCCGGGGTCGGCAAGACCGAGATCGCGCGCGTGCTGGCACAGGTGTTCGACTGCCCGCTGATACGGCTGCAGTGCTACGAAGGTCTGGACGTCAACGCGGCCGTCTATGAGTGGAACTATCAACACCAGTTGTTGGCGATCAAGCTGCTGGAGCAGGGCAAGATCAACCCCGAGAGCGCCGAGCACCAGATCTTCAGCAAGAAATATCTGCTCGAACGCCCGCTGCTGCAGGCGATCACCCAGACCCGCTCACCGGTGCTGCTGATCGACGAGATCGACCGCGCCGACGAGGAGTTCGAGGCCTTTCTGCTGGAACTGCTATCCGATTACCAGGTCAGTGTCCCGGAGCTCGGGACCATTACCGCGGTCAGCCGGCCTTTTGTGGTGCTGACCTCCAACGGCACCCGCGAGCTCAGTGATGCACTGCGCAGACGCTGTCTCTATTACTATGTGGAGTACCCGGAATTCGACAAGGAGCTGCGCATCATCAATGCCCGGGTGCCGGAGATCGGTCCGCAGCTGGCGCGTCAGGTGGTGGCCTTCGTGCAGGAGCTGCGCAGGCTGGATTTGCGCAAAAAACCCGGCATCGCGGAGACCCTGGACTGGGCCGCTGCGCTGCTGCGCCTGGATATCCACACCCTGGAGGCGGAGCCGCAGACGGTTCTGGATTCGCTGGTGTGTCTGTTGAAGACGCGCGAGGACAGCACGCAGGTCGATGCGGTCGAGGTCGAGCGACTGGTGGCGAGGGCGGTATGACGGCCACGGTGCAGCCATCCTACGACGGGGCGCTCGCGGCCGCGCTGCAGGGCCGCCTGGTGGATTTCGTGCGCCTGTTGCGCGCCGATGACTTCCGCGTCGGCGTCGCCGAAGAGATCGATGCGCAACGTGTCGCGTTGCGCTGTGGCCTGGTCGACGCGCAGCGCCTGCGCTGGGGATTGCGCGCGCTGTTGTGTTCGGATCGAGAGGACTGGGAGCGTTTCGATGCGCTGTTCGACGCCTACTGGCTGCGCAGCAATCTGCGCAGCGGCTATCAGGCGAGGCCCGGTGCGCCGCTGCAGCGCGCGCGGACAGGAACGGCGGCGGGGGGCAGGCGTCAGGGG
>JASFJQ010000247.1:0-4424 GCA_050121305.1 Chromatiaceae bacterium | reverse complement strand
CGCGCCTGGACCTCGCGCTTCTGCCATAGGTCCAGCCGCTTTAGCGAGACCTCGGCCCGTCGGTAGGCCTCACGCCGCGGTATGCCGTAGTACCCCGCCTGATTGACGACGATCTCGACCACCGGCTCGAACTGGTTGAAATTGAATTCCTGGGGTACCAGGCCGATGCAGGATTTCACCGCCGACGGCTCGCGGTCGAGGTCGTGGCCGAAGACCCTGACCTGCCCGGCGCTCTTGTTGACCAGCGAGCTGACGATCCCGATCGCCGTTGATTTACCGGCGCCATTCGGTCCGAGCAGCGCGAAGAAATCACCCTCCTCCACCTCGAGGTCGATGCCGCGCAGCGCCTCCTGGCCGTTGCGGTATGTCTTGCGCAGATCTCGGAGCTGCAGTGCCTTCATGCCCGGGTCCCGTTCATCGAGCCCCTATCTTACGCACCGCTCGGCGACATTTCCCGACTTCAGGGCTGCCGCAGCTCTGGCCGGTCGCGGTACTGATCGAGGGCCTCGGGATTGAGCAAGGCCTCGGTGTTCGCGACCGGCCGACCCTCAATGGTGTCGCGTACGGCCAGTTCCGAGATCTTTCCGCTGCGGGTGCGCGGAATGTCCGTGACCTGGAGGATTTTTGACGGGACGTGACGCGGGCTCGCATGGTCGCGCAGCGTGGTTCGAATGCGCTGGCGCAGCGCGTCATCGAGGGTTGCGCCGTTACGCATTACCACGAACAACACCACGCGCACGTCGTCGTCCCAGCGTTGACCGACACAGATGCTCTCCTGAATCTCCAGCAGGCGCTCGACCTGGCGATAGATCTCAGCGGTGCCGATGCGCACCCCGCCGGGATTCAGCACGGCATCCGAACGGCCCTCAATGATCAGTCCCCCCTCGGGGGTCAGGATGGTCCAATCTCCATGGGTCCAGACACCGGGGAATCTTTCGAAGTAGGCCGCATGATAACGGCTGCCATCGGGGTCGTTCCAGAAGCCGACGGGCATGCTGGGGAAAGGCCGCGTGCAGACCAGTTCGCCCGGCGCATTGCGCAGGCTGTGGCCCGCGTTGTCGAACACGTCGACCGCCAGCCCGAGGCCACGGCACTGGAGCTGACCGCGACGGACCGGCAACAGCGGATTACCCAGTGCGAAACAGGAGACGATATCGGTGCCGCCCGAGATAGAACTGATCTGCACCCCTGGCTTTATGTCACGCGACAGATAGTCGAACGACTCGGGCGCGAGCGGCGATCCGGTCGACAGCACCAGGCGCAGCGCGTCGAGGGTCAGGTGCCCGGTCGCGACGACCCCGCCCTTTTCCTGGGCGGAGAGGTATTTCGCACTGGTGCCAAAGACCGACACACCCAGCGCGTCGGCCATCCGCCATAGGCTGTCCGGCGCAGGGTGCAGCGGGTTGCCATCGAACAGCACGAGGGTGACGCCGCTGGCCAGGCCGGATACCAGCCAGTTCCACATCATCCAGCCGCAGGTGGTGAAGTAGAACAAGCGATCCTCGCGCCGCAGGTCGCAGTGCAGCCGATGCTCTTTCAGATGCTGCAGCAGCGTCCCGCCGGCCCCGTGCACGATGCACTTGGGCTTGCCGGTGGTACCGGACGAGAACAGGATGTACAGCGGGTGGTCGAACGGCAGCTGCGCGAAGGGCGGCGGCGTTGTCGTCTCAGCGAGCAACAGGTCCCAGTCCAGCGCGCCCTCGATTGGCCCCGTACGCTGCCAGGGGATCGCGATACAGTGCCGACAGTCCTCGCCCAGCCCCGCGCGGACCTCACACACCTTTTCCCGCAGGTCGATCAGACGCCCCTTGAAGCGATAGCCATCCGCGACGATCAGCAGCCTGGGCGCGATCTGGCCGAAGCGATCGAGTATCCCGTCGGTACCGAAGTCCGGCGAGCACGAGGACCACACCGCACCCAGCCAGCTGCTGGCCAGCATCCCGATCACGGCCTGCGGGATATTCGGCACGATCGCGGCAACCCGGTCGCCCGGACCCACGCCGAGACCCTTTAGCGCAGCTGCGAGGGCCGCGCTTTGCCGGTAGAGTTCGGCATAACTCAGCTGTTGCTCCGCACCGTCCTCACCATGGAACAGAATCGCGATCCGATCGTCACGAAAGCGCAGCAGATTTTCGGCAAAATTCAGCCGCGCACCGACGAACCAGCGTGCCCCGGGCATGTTGTCGCCGTCTTGCAGGACTTGATCCGGCTTGCGGCCGGCGACTACCCCGGTGAAGTCCCACAGCGCGGACCAAAACCCGGCACGATCCTCGATGGACCATTCCCAGAGCGCACCATAGTCGCGCAGGTCGAGGCCCGATCGCGCCGCGGCCTCGGTGATGAAGGCCGCCATCTGACTACCACGACGCTGCGCCTCGGAGGGCTCCCAGACGATTCGATATTCTTCTGCTGCCGTAGACCCGTGCATTGCCCTATCCTGCTACCCAGTCTCCAACTTTAGCCAAAGCGACCACCGCTATCACAGGACATGCCGCCATGCCGATCAACCAGCCGCGATCACCCGAGGTCTATCTCAATCTGAATGTCCGGGGGATGGGCCCCTCTGCCACCCTGGCGATCAATGAACGCTCGAAGCGGCTGCAGCAGGAGGGGCGCCAGGTGTATCGCCTGGGACTGGGTCAGTCCCCCTTCCCGGTGCCCGAGCATGTGCGCGATAGCCTGGCGCGCAACGCCCACCAGAAGGACTACCTCGCGGTGAAGGGGCTGCCGGCCCTGCGCGAGGCCGTGGTCGACTGGGTCCGACGCACCGAGGGCCTGGATTACTCGCCGGAGAATGTCCTGGTCGGCCCCGGCACGAAGGAACTGATGTTCCTGGTGCAACTGGTCTACTACGGAGACCTGGTGATACCGACGCCGTCCTGGGTCTCCTATGCCCCGCAGGCGAGCATCATCGGCCGGCCGATCAGGTGGCTGCGGACCCGCCCGCAGACCGGCCTGGGGGTCGAGCCGGATGCGCTCGAGGAATTGTGCCGCGAGGACCCCGATCGCCCGCGCCTGCTGATCCTGAACTCGCCCAGCAACCCCACCGGGTTGAGCTACAGCACCGAGCAGCTGCAGGCGCTGGCCGACGTGCTGCGCAAATACCGCGTCCTGGCCCTGTCGGACGAGATCTACAGCGGCACCCATTTCACAGGTGAACACGTCTCGCTGGCCCGCTACTACCCCGAAGGCACCATCATCAGCAACGGGCTGAGCAAATGGTGCGGCGCCGGGGGTTGGCGGCTCGGCTTCTTTGTCTTTCCGGAGCAATTGGGGTGGCTCGCCGACAGCATGGCCGCAGTGGCCAGCGAGACCTTCACCTCCACGAGCGCACCGATCCAGTACGCCGCGGTCAGCGCGCTCGAAGACCGGCCGGAGATGACGACCTACCTCGCGCACAGCCGGCAGATCCTCGCCGCGCTGGCGACCCATGCCTACAGTGCGCTGATCGACGCGGGGGCAGTGCTGCACGCGGCATCGGGCGGTTTTTACCTGTTTCCCCGCTTCGAGAACCTGCGCGACAAGCTGGTCGCGCGCGGCATCGACAACGGTCCACTGTTCTGCGAGCGCCTGCTGGAGGAGACCGGCGTGGCGGTGCTGCCCGGTAACAACTTCGGCCGACCCGCCGCGGAGCTGTCGGCACGCTTGGCCTTCGTCGATTTCGACGGCGAGACAGCACTGCAGATGGCGGCCAGGGAGCCGGTCGACGAGGCCTTTGTCGAACGCCACTGTAGCCGGGTGACCACGGCCATGCAGCTGATGGCGGACTGGGCGGCGGGCTAGCGCACCTTTGCGGAGGCCGACGTGGAAGCCCTCTCCCCAGAGACCCTCGCGCTGCTGGTCGCGGTTGCCGCCTTGGCGGGGCTGGTCGATGCGATCGCCGGCGGCGGCGGACTGCTGGCGTTGCCGGCCATCCTATGGGCCGGGCTGCCGCCGATACAGGCGCTGGCGACCAACAAGCTGCAGGGCAGCTTTGGCACACTGACCGCTTCGTACAACTACTGGCGGCGTGGCGAGATCGATGTCGGGCGTCTGCGCATCCCGATCCTGATGACCTTCGTCGGTTCGGCATCGGGAACCCTGGCCGTGCAGCGCATTTCTTCGAACCTGCTCGACCAGGTAGTCCCCGCACTGCTGATCGGTTTCGCGCTGTATTTTCTGTTCTCGCCGCGGATCGGTGACGAAGATGCGCATCACCGCATCAGCCACGGCCTGTTCGGTCTGTTGATCGGCTTCAGCATCGGCTTCTACGACGGCTTCTTCGGGCCCGGCACCGGCAGCTTCTTCGCCGCGGCCTTCGTGCTCCTGCTCGGCTACAACCTGCGCCGCGCCACCGCCGGCACCAAGATCCTCAACTTCACCAGCAATATCGCGTCGCTGATATTCTTTGCGATGGCCGGACAGGTCGTCTGGCAGATCGGCCT
>JASFJQ010000246.1:0-4442 GCA_050121305.1 Chromatiaceae bacterium | reverse complement strand
CGGGACTCGATCTGCTGGGGGGACAAGCCGGCGATCTCGAGCTGTTCGGCCTGCGTCGCATGCTCGATGAAGACGTCCGGCAGACCGAGATTCAGCACATTCGCCGCGATACCGGCGGCGTGCAGGGTCTCGTTGACCGCGGAACCCGCGCCGCCCTGCACGACGTTCTCTTCCAACGTCACCAGCAGCTCATGGTCACAGGCCATCTGCAGAACCAGCGCCTGATCGAGCGGCTTCACGAAGCGCATGTTGACGACGGTAGCATCGAGCCGGTCGCCCACATGGCGCGCGGACTGTAACAGGGTACCGAACGCCAGAATCGCCACGCCGCGGCCGTGCCTGACGATCTCAGCGCGACCCCAAGGAAGCGAATCGAAACCGTCACCGACCTCGGCCCCGATGCCAACGCCACGCGGGTAGCGCACCAATGCGGGCCCGGGATGGTCATAGGCGGTCTGCAACATCAGCCGACACTCGGCCTCGTCGGCCGGGGCCAGGATCGCCATGTTGGGGATACAGCGCGCATAGCTCAGATCAAATATTCCGGCATGGGTGGCACCGTCGGCCCCCACTTGGCCGGCGCGATCGACGGCGAAGGTCACATCGAGATTTTGCAGCGCAACATCGTGCAGCATCTGATCGTAAGCGCGCTGCAGGAACGTCGAGTAGATCGCAACCACCGGTTTGAGATTCTCGCAGGCCATACCGGCCGAAAAGGTCACCGCATGCTGTTCAGCGATCCCAACATCGAAATACCGTTCCGGAAAGCGTTTGGCGAATTTGACAAGGCCGGAGCCTTCACACATCGCAGGGGTAACCGCCATCAGGCGCGGATCCTCCTCAGCGACGTCGCACACCCAGTCCGAAAACACCGAGGTGAAGCTCTTGCCGGCCGACTTCTTGGCCATCTCGCCGGTCGACGGATCGAATGGCGTCACGCCGTGGTAAACACAGGGATCGCCCTCCGCCGGCGCATAACCGCGGCCTTTTTGGGTGACGATGTGCAGCAGGCGCGGCCCGCGCATCGCCTTCATGTTGCGCAGCGTGTTGACCAGCAACGACACATCGTGGCCATCGATCGGGCCGATATAGTTGAAGCCGAGTTCCTCGAACAGCGTACCGGGCGTCACCATGCCCTTCATGTGCTCTTCCCAGCGATGCACCAAGTCCTTGACCCCCGGCATACCGCTTAGCACCTGTTTACCGCCCTCACGCACCCTGTTGTAGAAGCCGCTGGAGAGCACGCGCGCGAGATAGTTGCTGACGGCCCCGACCGGCGGCGATATCGACATATCGTTGTCGTTCAGAATCACCAGCAGATCGAGGTCGAGGGCGCCCGCGTGGTTCAATGCCTCAAAGGCCATGCCGGCGGACAGCGCACCATCCCCGATGACCGCGATATGCTCGCGTTCGTCGCCGGCGGCATGGGCAGCAACCGCCATACCGAGCGCCGCGCTGATCGAGGTGCTGGAGTGACCGGCCCCGAAGGCGTCGTATTCCGACTCGTCGCGTTTCAGGAAGCCGGAAAGCCCGTCCTTGGTGCGCAGCGTATGCAGGCGCTCGCGGCGTCCCGTCAGGATCTTGTGCGGGTATGCCTGATGGCCCACGTCCCAGAGCAGTCGATCGTGCGGGGTGTTGAAGACGTGGTGCAGGGCGACCGTCAGCTCGACGACACCCAGTCCGGCGGCGAGGTGCCCACCGGTCTGCGAGACCGTATCGATCAAAAATTGCCGCACCTCCGCCACCACGGCCGGCAGCTCGCTGGCGGGCAACGCGCGAAGCCCGGCGGGAGAATCGATCGCCTCGAGTAGCGGGTATGTCGTACCGGGTGGGCTCTCTGGCATGTCACGCAACCTAATTTTTGTCAGACAATTTCTTAGTCTAGCGCACCGGACGGGGGCGTTTGCGGGTTTTCCCGCGCACGTCCGCGACGATACAGCCTCGGGGCCTGGAAATTCTCACTGTTTGTTCTGCGGACCCCCGCTTCGGCGTCGTAAAGACCCTGTTCTGTGGCAGGAATTACGCCCGCGGCGCTCGGCATTCGAGACCTGACACCATCGCATCGCGGGCGAATGCCGGCGAAATCAACTCGCTCTATAATCCGGCCCTCGAGGAATGCGGGAACAAGGGCCACCGAATGACGTATCTCCGGGTGCTTTGGCGCGGGCTGCGGCTTGTGTTCCACGTGTTGCTCGGAGCGGTCCTTACGCCGGTCATCGTGACCCGGCAGGCCAGCGGTGAAATGCGCACCCACCCCGATATCACGTCCTGGTGGCACAACCGCCTGGCCGATGTCCTCGGCGTACAGATCACGGTGTCGGGATATCGTCCGCAGGCGCCGGTGCTGCTGGTAAGCAACCACGTCTCCTGGCTCGACATCGTCGTGCTCGGCGGGCTGACCCATACCGATTTTCTCTCCAAGTACGAGATCCGGCAGTGGCCTCTGATCGGCTGGCTTGCCGCCCGCTCCGGAACCCTGTTCATCCGTCGCGGCCACGGCGAGGCCGGCGCGATCAGCGAACAAATCGCCCAGCGACTGCGCGAAAACCGCATCCTCACATTGTTTCCTGAGGGTACGACGACCGACGGACGCGAGGTGCGACCCTTTTTTTCGCGCCTGTTCGGCGCCGCACTGGACAGCGGCACGGACGTGGTTCCGGTCGCGCTGCGCTACCACATCGACGGTGAGCACGACCCCATCGCCCCGTATACGGATCAGCAATCGCTCGGCGAAAATCTGCGCGGGCTGATCGTGCGCAGGCGAACCACCGTCCATGTCGTGTTCGGTGAGCCGATCGCACTGCAGGGTCATTCCCGCAAGCAGATCGCCGAGCTGGCGCGCGGTACCATCGTCCGTGCGCTGCAGGATCCCATCCAACGCCCGCTCGCCGGCATATCGCACCGTTTTTCCTAACCGGTAGCCCAGACGCCACCATGGCGAGGGTATCGGGGGCCGCAATAGGAACCCGGGTAGAGACATACAGGCCTTGGCGCGGTGTTGGATCCGCGACGTGCGAGAATGTCCCGATGTCGCAGCGTTTCGACACCCTGATACTGGGCCAGGGGCTCGCAGGCAGCGCCCTGGCCTGGCGGCTTATCGAGGCCGGCCAGCAGGTCTGTGTTATCGACGACGGGCATCTGAGTGCCTCGTCCCGCGTTGCCGCGGGTCTGATCAATCCGTTGGCCGGGATGCGCTTCAGCCGCAGGCCGCAACTGGACGACTGGCTGGGCGCCTCGAATCGCTGGTATTCGGATCTGCACATTCGGCTACAACGACGTTTCCTGCATGCCCGTCCGATGCTGCGCCTGTTCCGATCCCCTGAGCAGCAACGCTTCTACAAACGCGCTTCCGAGGACTCGGCCAATCGCGATCTGCTCGGGGAGCGCTTCGACAGCGACAGCTGTCCGGAACCCGTCTTGGCACCCTGTGGCGGTTTTGTCCAGCGCCGCACCGGATATGTCGATATGCCGCAATTGCTGACAGACCTGCGTCGTTGGCTGACGCATCACGGCGCCCTCCACGAGTACGCCGTCGATTATCGGGAGATTGAGCCCAGCGCGGATGGGGTGGCAGCGGCCGGGCTGCGCGCCGACCGCTTGGTCTTCTGCGACGGTGCGCGATCGCGCCTCAACCCTTGGTTCGATTGGCTGCCATTGGCGCCAGACAAGGGCGAGATACTGAATCTGCAGATCGCCGACCGGCAGCTCAGGTACATTGTCAACGCAGCCCATTGGCTGGTGCCGCTCACGAACGGTGAAATCCGCCTCGGCGCCACGCACGATCATCGGTCGATCGACGACAGGCCCACCTGCGGCGGCAGGCAGGCGCTGTTGCGCGGGCTGGAGCGGCTGCTGCCCGGGGCGCAGTTCCGGGTGGTCGCGCACCAGGCCGGCCTGCGCCCCGCCACGCGCGATCGCTACCCGCTGCTCGGCCGACACCCGCAATTCCCGAGCCTGTGGATCTGCAACGGCTTCGGTGCGCGGGGTGCGCTGACCATACCCTGGTATACCCGTTGTCTCGCCGACCACCTAGTTCGCGCGGCACCGCTGCCCGCCGAGGCGGACATCCGACGCTGCAAATGAAATTTCAGCCGCTGACCAGGGTGGCCCAGCAGGCCCTCTCCGGAGTTGTGCAGGCCGGCGATCTGGCAATCGACGCCACGGTCGGCAATGGCCACGATCTGCTGTTTCTGGCGAAACAGGTGGGCATTCGGGGCCACGTGCTGGGTTTCGACATCCAGACCGCCGCGTTGCAGCAGGCTCGGGCGCGGATTGCGGAGGCCGGGCTCACGGACAAAGTCAGTCTGCGCCTATGCGGGCACGAGAACATGGTCGCCGCGCTGCCGGTCGAATGGCCGGGTCAGGTCGCGGCGGTGATGTTCAACCTGGGCTATCTGCCGGGATTCGACAAATCATTGGTCACACGGGCGGAGACGACAGTG
>JASFJQ010000245.1:0-4447 GCA_050121305.1 Chromatiaceae bacterium | reverse complement strand
GCATCGTTCTGCGCATAGTGCTCGAGCTGCCGTATATCGACCTTGCCCACCAGCGACGAAATGTCCTGATTGTTCTCGTCGCCGGGTTCGGTCTTGGCGATGGCAATCTGCTCCAGGATCGACGGATAGAGCTTGACGACCTTGAACCGGCTGATGTCGCCGTTGAACTCCTGCAGGCGCTTCACCGCCCAGGGCGACATAATGTTGCGCAGATGCCGGCGGGGTATGCCGTAGTCCTCTTCGAGGATCGCGCCATCCTCATCGGCCGAAAACAGTCCGAGCGGCGATTCGAACACCGGCGAATCCTGGATCGCATAGAACGGCGTGTGCTGCATCAGCTCCTTGAGTTTCTCTGCCAACGAGGACTTCCCCCCGCCGACTGGGCCGAGCAGGTAGAGGATCTGCTTCTTCTCCTCCAGGCCCTGGGCAGCGTGCTTGAGGTAGGAGACGAGATGCTCGATCGGTTCCTCCATGCCGTAAAAGTCGGCGAAGGCAGGATAGCGGCGGATTACCTTGTTCTGAAAGATTCGACTGAGTCGCGGATCGTCGTGGGTGTTGATCACTTCCGGATCGCCAATGGCCGCGAGCAGTCGCTCGGCGGGGCCCGCGTAGGCCATCGGATCGCTCTTACATAGCGCCAGGTAATCGTCGAGGCTCATCACCTCCTCCCTGGCGGACTCGTATCTTGCCTGATAGCGCTGAAATATAGACATCCGCAACACCTCTCAAGGTTGTAGGCCGGGGCGCCTCACCCTCGGCCATGCTCAGATAACGCCTTCACGCCGTCGGGGCGCGAGTCGCCTGCAGGTCCGATTGTCTTTGACAAACGACCCCGGGCGCCGTCGCCGTCGCAGTGCTGCTGCTGCACGAAATCGGTGCAGCCCTTGGTCGAACCTGGCCGGTCCGTCACCTGCCATACACTGCCGCCTAGAACTATGCAAGCTTCGGGCCCGTTTATGAAGTTTGTTCCCTGTTAGACATTATCGGTGAAAAGGGTTCCGAGTCGAACGATGAAAAAACGGACGGTTGCAGCCGCCCGCTGCAAGCCGCCGGTAACATCCGCAAGGCCTTGTTAGACCGCGGTTTGACGGTCGTCCTCGGCACCATGCCGCATCACCCAGGTCAAGCGCAAAGCGGTCAGCCACCATGGCTACCGCAGACAGCTTTCTCGCGTCGCCGCACGTCGCGCGCCGCATCACTCGACGGCCGTCTCACCGACGACATCCTGACACGTTGCCTGGTATTACGGCCGACCTTTGCCGGCAACCGCCAAGATGCTGGCAGCCGGAGACGCTTTTGCCCCAGACGGCCCCGTCCGACAGGCTGCCCTGACCCCCTCCCAATTCTATGCAATCGACGCGGGGTCGACACCAGCGACTTGTGGGCAATCTGCGGACCGAGGCGGTCTAGCCGCTTGTCGCAGCGTCGCGGCGCGTGCCTCGGGCCAGTGCCGCAAACATGGTCAGGCACGGAAAAAACCTTTGCGAAACCGGGCATTCGGCGTCTTGTCTGCCCGACATCGAGGCCGGAGATTGCTAAACTGCGGTGTCGTTTCTCGAACCCGATTGGTGACGACCGGATCGGATGCGTCACCGGGCCTGCGGCCGACATCGCTGTCCGCACGTCCATTGGGTGCGCGATACACCTTTCACTACGACGCCGGCGGCGCTGCGCACCGACCGGCCGGACCAAAGGCCGAATGACTGAATATGCGCTGATACTGATCAGCACCGTGCTGGTAAACAACTTCGTGCTGGTGAAGTTTCTCGGCCTGTGCCCCTTCATGGGCGTGTCTCGCAAGCTCGAGACCGCGATGGGCATGGGACTGGCCACCACCTTCGTACTGACATTGTCCTCGGTCAGCAGCTATCTGGTAAACGAATACATCCTGGGGCCACTGGACGTCGAATACCTACGGACCATTGCATTCATCCTGGTAATCGCCGTCGTCGTGCAGTTCACAGAGATGGTGATGCACAAGACGAGCCCGCTGCTCTATCAGGTATTGGGAATCTTTCTGCCGCTGATTACGACCAACTGTGCCGTGTTGGGGGTTGCGCTGCTCAATATCCAGGAGCAGCACAGCTTCGTCGAGTCTGCACTCTATGGATTCGGTGCCGCGGTCGGTTTCTCGCTGGTCCTCGTGCTGTTCGCCGCGGTACGCGAGCGCGTTGCGGTCGCCGACGTCCCGGAGCCTTTTCAAGGCAATGCCATCGCCCTGGTGACGGCGGGTCTGATGTCGATGGCCTTCATGGGATTCGCGGGTCTGGTGACCAGATGAGGGCCGCGCCTTGATCACTGCGATCCTGACCATCGCCGGACTGGCCAGTCTGTTTGGGCTGATCCTGGGCTATTCCGCGATCCGCTTTCGCGTCGAGGGAGATCCGATTGCCGATCAGATCGACAGCCTGTTGCCACAGACGCAGTGCGGCCAATGCGGCTATGCCGGTTGTCGGCCGTACGCCGAGGCGATGGCGGCCGGCGAGGCCGAGATCAACCGCTGCCCGCCGGGCGGCGAGACGACCATGATCGCGCTTGCCGATCTGCTCGGACGCGACCCGATGCCGCTCGAAGACGAGGCCGCGGCGGAGAAACCCAAGGCGGTCGCCTTCATCATCGAGGCCGATTGTATCGGTTGCACCCTTTGTATCCAGGCCTGCCCGGTCGATGCCATCGTCGGCGCGGCCAAGCAGATGCATACCGTGATCGAAGATGAGTGCACCGGCTGCGATCTCTGTCTGCCGCCCTGCCCGGTCGAATGCATCGTCATGCGTCCGCTGGAGGCCACGCCGCGGACCTGGAGATGGCCGTTCCCGAAAGAGATCGCGGCCGAGGCGGCGCATGGCTGATCGGCGCACGATCTGGCCTTTCCACGGCGGCCTGCGTCTTGACGACCATAAGGCGCTGTCGACCGGGCAGCCGTTACGGCGTCTGCCGATGCCACAGCGACTGATCCTGCCGCTGCAACAGCATATCGGACACAGCGCCGAGCCCGCGGTCCAGGTCGGCGAGCGGGTAAAGAAGGGGCAAATGGTGGCGAATGCAGTCGATTTCGTCAGTGCGCCGCTGCATGCCCCAACCTCGGGGACGGTCATCGAGATCGGCGACCGGCCGATCCCCCATCCCTCGGGCCTCAGCGACGCCTGCATCGTCATCGAGGCCGACGGCGAGGACGCCTGGGCAGCGCTTCCGGAACCGCTGCCCGATTTCCGCGCCCACAGCAGCGCCCATCTGCGCGAGCGCATCCGCTGGGCCGGCATCGTCGGACTCGGCGGCGCCGCCTTCCCGACCGCAGTGAAGGTCAATACCAGCGGCCAAAGACCGATCGAGAGCCTGATCATCAACGCGGCCGAGTGCGAGCCCTACATCACCTGCGACGACACGCTGATGCGCGAACGTGCCGCCGACATCATCGACGGCATCGGAATTCTGCGCCATCTGGTCGACGCCCGAGAGTGCCTGATCGGCATCGAGGACAACAAGCCCGGGGCGATTGCGTCCCTGCGCCAGGCCATCACGCAAAGCGACCAGCAGGACATCGAGATCGTCGTCGTGCCCTCCGTGTATCCGAGCGGCGGCGAGAAACAGCTGATTCAGCTCTTGACCGGCAAGGCGGTCCCCTCACACGGTCTGCCCTCGGCAGTGGGCGTGCTCTGCCAAAACGTCGCGACCGCCGCCGCGGTCGCCGACGCCGTGTTGCGCGGGCGTCCGCTGATCGAGCGCATCGTCACGGTGACCGGTCAGGGCGTCAGGCAACCCGGCAACTTCTTGGTACCGCTAGGGACCCCGGCCGACGTGCTTATCCGACTTGCCGGTGGTTACACGGATCGCGTCCAAGAGCTGATTCTTGGCGGCCCGATGATGGGCTTCGGTCTTCGGGACGATCGCGTACCTATCACGAAGGGGACCAATTGCCTGTTGGCCGCATCGCGCGACGAGGCACCTCAGGCCGAACTCGAGCGTCCCTGTATCCGCTGTGGTCAGTGTGCCGAGGTCTGCCCGGCCCAACTCCTGCCGCAACAGCTGTTTTGGTACGCGCGCGCCCGCGATTTCGACAAGGTCCAGGATTATCACCTGTTCGATTGCATCGAGTGCGGCTGTTGCGCCTATGTGTGTCCCGCACACATCCCGTTGGTGCACTATTACCGCTTCGCCAAGACCGAGATCTGGGCCCAGGAGCGCGACCGCGAGAAATCCGATCTGGCGCGGCGCCGTCACGAGGCACGCGTCGAACGCCTCGAACGCCTCGAGCGTCAGCGCAAGGACCGCCTGCGCAAGAAAAAAGAGGCCCTGGAGAACAAGTCAGGCGCCAGCGATGCGGTCGATCCGAAAAAGGCGGCCATCGAGGCTGCGATGCAGCGCGCCGCGGCCAAAAAGGCGGCGCAACAGGCCGCGTCCCCGAAGCAAGACTAGCCCGAAAATCTCACCAGGCGAACGACCGTCATTG
>JASFJQ010000244.1:0-4471 GCA_050121305.1 Chromatiaceae bacterium | reverse complement strand
TGCGAGCAGCCAGTCGGCCGCTGCGAGACCTGCAATGGTATCGATCCCGAAGATATAGACTGCGACCTTGAGGATAGTGAATACCCCGGCCTTGACCACCGCGACGGCGTGCAACAGCGCCGACACCGGCGTCGGCGCCACCATCGCCGCCGGCAGCCAGCGATGAAAGGGCATGATCGCCGCCTTGCCGGTGCCAAACACATAGAGCACCAGAAGCACGCTGAGCATACCGGCGCCGACTTCATCGCCGAACACGCCGCCTCTGGTGAATTCCAACGTGCCAGTGAGCTGCCAGGTCCAGACCATGGCCAACAGCAGGAAGCCGATCGAGGTACCCATCAGCAGGCCCAGGTAGAGGCGGCCGGCGCGTCTTGCCTTTTCCGTACCCGCATGTGTCACCAGCGGGTAGGTGGCCACCGACAGGATTTCGTAGAACACGAACAGCGTCAGCATATTGCCGGCCAGCGCAATGCCCATCGCCGCGCCGATCGAGACGGCGAAGGCGGTAAAGAAGCGTGTCTGATTCTGCTCGTGATGGGCGCGCATATAGCCGAGCGCGTACAGCGTAGTGATTGGCCACAGGAAGCTGGCGACCAGCGCGAACAACATCCCCAAGGGTTCCGGTCTCAGGGAAAGCGCGAGCCCCTGTACGGGCTCGGCCAAGACCAGCGTCGGTGCTGCATCCCAGGAGATGGTTACGGCGAGGCTCGCGACCAACAGGAACAGCAGGACGCCGGCGGCAATACTCACACCTTCACGCAGATTCGGGTTGTGCCGCGTTACGGCGACACCGATTGCCCCGAGCATCGGCACCGCCAGGATCCAGCCCAGCAGCTGTGCCCCGCTCAACCCTGAAACCCTATCAGTTGGGCGGCGGCTTGGCTCGCGACGCCGACGCTGACCTCGGTATACAGGCCGAAGTAGATATTGGCGCCGACCAGGATCCAGATCGGGACCAGCATTGACAGCGGCGCCTCTTGTGCGGTGGTCGCATCGGCGGGCGGTTGGCCAAAATAGGCTGCCTCCACCAACCTCCAGACGTAGATCAGTGCCAGCAGAGAACCCAGTAGTATCAACAGCGCCACTGGCCACAGCCCCTGCTCCAGGGTGCCGAGCACCAGGTACCACTTGCTGACGAAACCGACCGTGGGCGGCACGCCGATCAGACTGAGACCGCCGATGGCAATCGCCGCCATGGTCCAGGGCATGCGCCGTCCGAGCCCGGCGAAATCGTGCAGCGTTACCGACCCGATGCGATAGGCCACGGCGCCCAGCGCGAGAAACAGCGCACCCTTCATCAACGCATGGTTGAACACATGCAGGATGGCCGCGGTGACACCCGTGGCCGAGGCCAGGCCGATGCCGAGCATCATGTAGCCGATCTGCGCGACGCTGGAATAGGCCAGCATGCGCTTGACATTCTGCTGGAAGACGGCGACCAGCGATGCCGACAGGATGCCGGCGAGACCCAGCACCATCAGAATCAGGTCGAGCGGCATCGCCTGGAGCGAGAACTGCACGCCGAAGATCTCGAGCAGGAAGCGCAGCAGCGCATACACGGCAACCTTGGTCGCCGTGGCAGCGAGAAAGGCCGTCACTGCGGACGGTGCATAGGCATAGGCATTGGGCAGCCACAGATGCAGCGGGAACAGCGCCAGCTTGAGACCGATGCCGACCGTTAGAAACGCGAAACCGGCGCGCACCGTGCGCGTCTCCGAAACCGCTGGCAGCCTTTCCGCGAGGTCGATCATGTTCAGCGTGCCGGTCATCATGTACAGGAAGCCGATACCGATCAGGATGAAAGTGGCGCCGATGGTGCCCATCACCAGGTATTGGAAGGCCGCGTTCAGGGCGCGCCGGTCACTGCCCATACTGATCACCGCATACGACGCCAGTGATGAGATCTCGAGGAAGACGAACAGGTTGAAGGCATCCCCGGTCACGGTGATGCCGGCAAGCCCCGCAAAGACCAGCAGCATGGCCGCATAGAACCGGGCGATGCGCTCTCTCGGGATCTCCTTTTGGACGCTGCGCAGCGCGAAGACCATGACCAGCGGGGCGATCGCGCTGACGATCAGCAGCACATAGGCGCTCAGAAGGTCGATGCGGTATTCGATACCCCAGGGCGCGGCCCAGCCTCCCAGCTGATACCGGATGGTGCCGCTGCGCGAGACCTGAATCAGCAGCGTTACCGCTGCCGCAAAGCTGAGCAAAGATGCGATCAGCGATAGCAGCCAGGCCGGACGTGCGCGATCGATCAGTACGCACAATGGCGCTGCAAACAGCGGCAGAAGTACTACCAGCACCGGAAGGTGATCGAGCAGGGTCACTGCCGATCATCCTCCGGCCCGAAGGCTTCCGTCGGTGCCGCGCGCTTGTCGTCGATCAGATCCTGCGCATGGATGTCGTCCTCTTCGACGCTGCCGTAGGCCTCCTGAATCCGTACAACCAGGGCCAGACCGACGGCGGAGGTCGCGAGGCCGACGACGATCGCGGTCAGTATCAGCACGTGCGGCAGGGGGTTCGAGTAGACGATGACCGCAGTGTCAAAGATCGGCGCGCTGCCACCGGCGACCTTGCCCAGCGAGATATACAGGATAAAGACCGAGGTCTGGAACAACGCCAGACCGACCAGCTTCTTGACCAGATTGCCCTGAGAGATGACCACATAGAAGCCGGCCATCATCAGGAACACCGCGATCCAGTAGTTATAGAGGCCCGGCAGTTCGCTCATGCCTGTAGTCTCCTGCCGGCCAACGCAAGATAGATCGCCAGCACGATGGAAAACACGGTAATGCCGACCCCCAGTTCGACCAGCAGCACGCCCAGGTGTTGACCGCCCACCGGGTCCTTCGCGAGTGCGGAATAGTCCAGGAAGGGTTTGCCCGCGAACAGGGCGACCAGGCCGACACCGCCATAGATCAATATGCCGATCGCGGCGAGCCGCGGCAGCCAGGTCGGTGGTACGACCAGGCGGGCATTCCCTGCGCCGAACACTAGATCATAGAGGACGAACCCGGTGGCGAAGATCACCCCGGCCTGAAAGCCGCCGCCGGCGCCGAAGTCGCCGTGAAACTGCACATAAAGCCCGTACAGCAGGATCAGCGGGATCAGCAGCTTGACGACGACCCGCAGCACGATCTGGTCGCCGCCGATGGCTGCGCGTCCGGGGCGGGCGTGCGGCCCCTCCTGGATGCCGAGCAGAAGCAATACCGCGATGCCGGCGGTGAAGATCACCAGGGTCTCGCCGAAGGTATCGTAGCCGCGGTAACTGGCCAGCACCGCGGTGACCATATTGGGCATTCCGACCTCCGCCGGCCCCCGCTCGATATAGCGCGGCGCGACGTGCCGATGCACCGGGGCACTGGGGTCGCCGAGCAGTGGCGCGTCCAGGGTGCCGTAGATCAGCGCAGCCCCGGTAATGCCGACCACGATCAGCGGCAGCAGCGGGCCATGTGTCGGGCGGCGTTCCCAGCGACCGGTCAGGCGCAGGCTGGACAGCATCAGCACCGTCGATACCCCGGCACCGACGGCTGCCTCGGTGAAGGCCACGTCGACGGCGTCGAGGTCCATGAATAGCGCGGCGGTCATCAGGCTGTAGATGCTGAACAGGATTACCACGCCGAACAGATCCCGCATGCGTATTGACGCGATCGCGATCAGCACCAGAAAACCCAGCAGGATGACGTCGATCAGGCCTTCGATGAGGTGTCCTCCTGCACCGTGCCCTTGGCTTTGTCTGCGGTCAGTGGCCGCTCTCCACCGTGTAGGGCAGCTTTGGCCATGGAGTGCGTCGCTGTGGGGTTGGTTGCCAAGATCAGGGCAATAACGATCAGCACCTTGACCAGATCCAGTGACCACTCCATCTGCAGCATCAATCCGATCAACAGCAACGGCGTGGCCAGTGTCTCGGTCACGCCCGCCGCATGCACACGCGCAAAGAAATCGGGCATACGCAACAAACCGATGCCGCCGGTGATGCACAAGACGCCGCCGGCGACCAGACACGCATCGGCGAGTACCTGCACCAGCAGACTCACGGTGTGTCTTCCGCCTGCGTGGTCTTGTCCCTGGGTCGTCCGTACTCGAAGAAACGCATCACGGCGATCGTACTGACGAAGTTGATCAACGCGTACAGCAGGGCGACATCGAGAAAACTGTTCCAGGACAAGAGGTAGCCGGCGAGCGCGATCAGCAGCACCGTCTTGGTACCGAACACGTTGGCGGCGAGCATGCGGTCGTATTCGGTAGGCCCCATGAAGGCCCGGATCAGCGCCAGCACCATGGTGACGAGAATTGCGAAAATCGCGGCAATCAGCATCGCGTCAGACGCCCAGCCTGCGAATCCGCCGTTCCATCTCACCCTCGCGGAGTTCGTCTATGCCCTCCTGCGACAGCGCATGGATCATGAAATGATCCTCGCCCACATCGGTGGTGAGGGTACCGGGAGTCAGCGTGATGGAGTTGGCAT
>JASFJQ010000243.1:0-4475 GCA_050121305.1 Chromatiaceae bacterium | reverse complement strand
CTCGCTCCGGCCCTCGCGTCCCTTAAACTGGCGCAGCGTCCAGGCGCCTGCCGCTCATCAGCATCGCCTGTTCGATCGCCGCGATCATACTGCCGGGGTGACAGCGGCCGCTGCCGGCCAGGTCCAATGCGGTCCCGTGATCCACCGAGGTACGGATGATCGGCAGGCCCAGGGTGATATTGACCGCACTCCCGAACCCTTTGTACTTGAGTACCGGAAGCCCTTGGTCGTGATACATCGCCAAGACCGCGTCGGCACGCTGCAATCTGGCCTCGGTGAACAGCGTATCGGCGGGTAGCGGCCCCTCCAGATGCAATCCCTCGGCGGCGAGCTGCTGCAGCACCGGCTCGATTATCTCGATCTCCTCACGGCCCAGATGGCCGCCCTCGCCGGCGTGCGGGTTGAGTCCACAGACCAGGATGCGGGGCTCCTCGATGCCGAACCGGCTGCGCAGGTCACGGTCGAGGATGCGCAGCACTCGATCGATCCTTTCAGGGGTAATGGCCGCGGCGACCTCGCGCAGCGGCAGGTGGGTGGTCGCCAGCGCGACGCGCAGTCCGGGACAGGTCAGCATCATCACCGGATAGCCACCGCTTTGCTCGGCCAGGAACTCCGTATGGCCGCTGAACGCGATGCCGGCATCGTTGATGACACCCTTGTGTACCGGCGCGGTGACCATCGCGGCATAGCGACCGTCCAGGCAGCCGTCGACGGCCCGACTGAGGGTAGCAAGCACATACCTGGCGTTGCGGCTGTCCAGCTGGCCGCACTGGGTGGGCTCGGCCGCCGTGATCGGGTCGACGTAAAGGCTGCCTGCGGCGGCGGGCTGTTCCGGGACGGCGTCAGGAACGTGATGCAGCGCGAGCGCCAGCCCGAGCTGTCGTGCACGATCGGCGAGGAGTGAGGGATCGGCGATCGCCACCAGCGGCATCGGCCAAGTCCGCTGCGCCAGCATGACGCACAGGTCGGGCCCTATCCCCGCGGGCTCGCCGGCGGTCAGGGCCAGGGCTTGGCGGGCCATATCAGGTGTTCAAGATATTCAGGTTTTCGATCCGCAGTTCGATGTAGGCCTCGTCACGCAGGCGGCGAAGATAGGCCTGCAGGGCCTCCTTGGCCTTTTCGTCACGGACCACTTTACGCGCCTGATCGCGGCGCGTTTCATCGGTTGCGTCGTAATCGCGCCGTTCGAGAACTTGTACGATGTGCCAACCGAATTGCGTCTTGAACGGCTGGCTGACCTCGCCTATCGCGAGGAGGTCCATCTGCTCCTCGAATATCGGCACCAGGTTGCCAGGTGTCGACCAGCCGAGGTCGCCGCCCTTGATTGCCGAGGCCTTGTCGTCGGAGTTGGAGCGCGCGAGGGTGTCGAAATCGTCGCCGTTGATGATGCGATCGCGCAGCTGGGCGAGGCGCTGACGGGCATCCGTGTCCGAAATGACTTCGTTCGGGCGGATGAGGATATGCCGGGCATGGGTCTGGCGCACGATGTTGGTCGAACCATAGCGCACCTCCTCCAGCTGAATGATGTGAAAGCCGCGGCTGGTGGCGATCGGCCCCTGCGTCTCCCCCTTGTCCATTTTTACGACATAGGGCTGGAACAGCGGCGGAATACTGTCGGCGCTGATCCAACCGAGATCTCCACCCTGCAGCGCATTTTGGCCGTCCGACACCTGTTGCGCGATGGCGCGAAAATCTTCACCCGCGCGCACTCGCTCGACCACCTCCAGTGCACGAACGCGTGCCGCTTCGCGTTGCGCCGGCGTGGCGCCCTCCGGTGTCTCAATCATGATATAGAGCAGATGCACCCCGGTACGCCCGCTAGCGCCGCTGCTGCGCTCTAGATAACTGTCGACCTCGGATTTCGTGACCTCGACCCGATCGGTCACCTCGCGGTTGCGCAGGCGACGAACGACGATTTCATCGCGCATGCTCTCGCGAAACTTACGGAAATCCATGCCCTCAGCCTCCAGCGCGTCGCGCAACTGCGGGACGCTCATGTCATTGTTGGCCGCGATTGCACTGATCGCCCGGTTGATGGTCTCTTCGTCGGCCTCGATGCCGAGTCGCTTCGCCTCGGCAAGCTGCAGCTTCGTCAGCACCAGGCTGTCGAACGCCTGGCTCTGGATCGCTGCCGTGGTCGGCATCGGCGATACGCCCTGCTGCTCGAGGCGCCGCGCGAGCTTGGTCGCCTCATCGCGCAGCTCGCTGAGCATCACGACGTCTTCGCCGACGATCGCGATGATCCGGTCAATCAGCAGCGACTCGTCGTCGGCGCCAGCCGCCATGCCGCTGCTGAGGGTCACCAGCAGCACGCCTATGAGGAATAATTGTCTTTTCATCATCATTCGTTTAATAGCCGTAGATGCCACGTTCCAGGGCGTCGTCGATATTGTCGCCGAGGCGCCCGAGGCCGTTGAGTTCGAGCTGTAGCAGGTACGCGAGGTTTTGGTCGCCGCCGGGTCCGTCACTGAACTGGCGCACCACCGCGCGGAGTCGCCAGCAGCAGCGACCATATTCGAATCCGGCGAGTGTCTCCAGCGGGCGATTCTCGCGCAGCGAGTAATTGTACCTGCCGATCAGGCTGAAGCGCTCACTGAACGGCCAGACCGCACCTATGTCTGTCTCTTCGGTGACACCTTTGCGCAGACGGTAGGCGGCGTTGAAGACGCGCCGGTCCGCGCCGCGGTAGCCAACCTGTGCCAGGGCCTGGTCGATAGTGCCGTTGCTGCCATCATGCGGATCCCACTGTGTTCCTCCGCGTATCTGCCAACCGCCACCCAGGCTCGCACTGAGTTGGGCGAGCAGCGATGACGTGGAGTCATCGACCTCGTCTTCGCCGGGTAGAACCACCTCTCGGTCTTCGAAATAGACGATCTGACCGATACTCGCGCGCAGCAGTTCCTCACCGCTCCTGTCCGAGATCATGCGACTGGTCAGTGCCAGGGTCATCTGGTTGGCATCCCCGAAGCGATCAGGCCCGCTGTAGCGGTTCTCGCGAAACAGGTTGTCGAAATTGAAGTCCAGCTCGGTGGTATCGAACACCGGCTGGTCATCCTGCGAATTGCGTGGCACATACAGATAGTAGAGGCGCGGCTCCAGCGTCTGGGTCGCACTGTCGCCGAAGTAGCGGGTGGCGCGATCGAAATAGAGTCCGCTGTCGAGGTTGAAGAAGCCGGCCAGATCGGACGGGGAGTCATCCAGACCCGGGGTCTGGTCCGTCAGCCAATAGCCCGTGTAGTGCGCCCCCAGCTTCGGTTCTGCATAGCCCCAGGTGCGGCGCAGCGGCAGGCTGAGCGCGGGCGATAGATTGACGCGATGGCCCCGTACCGAATCCTCACGATAGAAATTCGCGTACTCGGCATTCAGATGATAGGTCGTACCGGCCAAACCGTCTGGCTGTTCGAGGTCGAATGCCACCTCCGGCAACAGGCTGTAGGGGCGGTTGGACGTCCGTATCGCATCGTTGAGCGTCTGGTAGTACTGCAGCCGACCGGAGAGGTCCCAGGTGTCACCGTGATAAACGACGGAGCCGCGGCGCAGTACATTGACCGCACTGGTGACGGCCAGGCTTTCTCCAAGATCCGTCAGATAGTCGCTGTCCGACACATAATTCAGTATCGTCGCGGCGTTGCTGCGCTCGCTGAATCGGGTGGAGCCTCTAAATGACGCAGCGCCGCGGTCCTTGTTCCCGTCTTGATAATCGCGGTCTCTGGGCAGGTATTCCGCGAGCAGCGTGCCATTCGAGCTGGGCGTCAGAAAGCGGAACTCACCGCCGAGCAGGGCGCCGCGTTTGGACATCACCCGTGGGGTCAGGGTCAGGTCATAGTTTGGCGCGAGATTCAGGTAGTAGGGCACGCTGACGTCGAACCCGGTATTGGTGGTCTGGCCGAGCGTGGGGACGAGTAGGCCGGAACGGCGCCGGTCATCGATCGGAAAGCTCAGGGTCGGCGAATACAAAATCGGCACATCAAAAAACCGCAGCGTCGCGTCCGATGCGGTGGCCAGGCCCTCGACCTGATCGACCTCCAGCGCCTCGGCCCGCAGCAACCAGTCGCTGGCCCCCGGTCGGCACGTGGTAAAGGTGATCTCGCGATACTTGCTGCGTCCCCCGCCCAGGAATTCGGCCTGCGTCGCGTCACCCCGCGCACGCATGCCCAGCAGGCGGTAGCTGGCCTCCTCGACCGTCCCCAGTCCGCTGTTGAGCTGATAGCTGGCGGCGCTGCCGCTGACGCGCAGGTCCGGCCGCGTGAGCAGCAGATTGCCCTGCGCATTGACCTCCCCGCTGCGGCGGTCGATGGAGAGCTCGTCGGCGCGGATCAGCAGACCGCCCTGTACCAGTTCCACATCGCCGCTGAATGCGGCCTGCTCCTGCGCCAGATCCGAGACCAGCGCATCGGCGGCGATCTCGACGGGTTTATCGAAGTCGCTGCCCAGGTCTGCCCCGATACCTTCCCCCAGGCCCGCAATCGGCGCGG
>JASFJQ010000242.1:0-4483 GCA_050121305.1 Chromatiaceae bacterium | reverse complement strand
ATACCCACGAGCATGGGGAACTCGGCGAGCGGCTCACCACTGGGGAGCGCAGAGAGATCGATAGCGACCGGGGCCTGGTCGAAAAAGGACGGGAGACGGGCCACCTGCTGCGCGAGAAAGGCGTCCAGGCCGGTGATGTCGTGGTCCCGCAGTACCAGGGTCGGCAGCGTCAACTGCCCCGCCTTCATATCAAATCGGGGCATTTGCTCGACGCTGCGTACAGAAACCTCGGACACTGGAAACGGCTCCGCTGGGGGCCTTCGCCCCCCCAAAATATTGCCTGTGCAGTCTATACGAATCTAGCCCCTTTTCTCACCAACTTCCTGCTGCAGTCGCCGCTATGGTCGCTTTCATCCAGCGAAGCGCCCGACCGCGTCAGTTCGGCAGAATCGGGTTCATCGCCCCCATGGGGCCGGAGAACTGACGCACATTCAGACGCATGATCCCCATCGCGCCAGTGATCTCGCCCATGCGTTGGTTGATGCCGCCCATGGCCCCCGTCATGAAGTGCATATCGCGGTCGATGACCGACATGTCGGCGTTGAGCTGGCCCATGTTCTCGCGCACGTCCGGCATCTCCTCGCTGATCCCCTGCATGTTCGCGGTAATCGGCGCCATGCTCTGCATGTGCCGCTCGAAGCGATTCACGCGCCCGGCGATCAGGTCCATGTCGTCGCTGACACGGTCCATATTGCGATACATGGAATCCATGTTGTCGACGATGCCATCGAGGTCCTGGTAGAGGACCGTCACATAGTACACATTGACGAATGCCAGAAAGATCAGCAGAAACGAGATGACCAGGATCACCTTGTCGGTGATCTTGAAGTGCCGGTGACGCTCGTCCAGGTGCAGCTGGGTCTCGCGCCCAAGACGCGCCATTACCTGGACAATCGGTCGGCGTGGATCGACAGCCATACGCTCTCCTAGGGAAACGGAAAGATGTTATTCATCGTTCGTGCGGGTTTCGCCATGCGGTGCATCTCGGCCCCCATCCCTTGCACCTCGGCGTTCATCGCGCCCATCGTCATCGAGATATTCTCGACGTTCTGGCGCGCACCGGCCATGTGGGCCCCGATATTCAATACACTCGCCTGAATGGTCGTCATATTCGCACTGATCTGCTCCATCTCGACCCGCATCATGGCGGTGCTCTGCTCGATGGATTGCAGCTGAGCGACCTGTACCTCCATGGACGCGAGATTCTGGGAGATTTCATCCATGCGCAGCGTAATCGAGGAGAAATGGGTGTTCATCGCCCCGACCACGCTCGATATCCGGTTGATCTGCGAACTCAACGTAAGTAGCAGGATCAGGATGGAGAAGGCGATCACCGACAGGATGATCAGCCCGGCGCGTATGCTGTAATTGAGGCGGTCGCCGAGTGCGTTCTTGACGTCGATCTGGCTGAGAACGATGCCCTCGAAGGAACTCAGCGCGCGCAGGTATTGCTGCTGCAGTACGGTGTCGTCAGCGCTGGTAGAGGGTTCCTGGGGCTCGCCTGCCATAGTTGGGCCGCTTCCTCACGATGCTCGAACCACCTCGTACCCGCGGCACGCGGGTACGGCGCAGGCGGCGAGGGCTAATTTTCAATTCTCGCACATTCCGGGACGGGCCGCTGGAGCGGCTCGCGGGAAATGACCAGGGAAAGGACGCCCCAACCGGTCCCAAACGCCTCAGTGTCCTGCACTGCGGGCCTTGCGCAAGAGTTCACCGGCCTCGGTGGGCGGGACGGGCCGCGAAAACCAAAAGCCCTGGGCCTCAGGGCATTGCAGGGATATCAATGCATCGATCTGGCTCTGCGACTCGACGCCCTCTGCGACGACGTTCATGTTGAGCATGCGTCCCAGGCCGACGATAGTGCGGACGATCGCGAGGCTTTGATCCTCGCTGCCCAGACTCTGTACAAAGGAGCGATCGATCTTCAGGGTGTCATAGGCGCAGCGCTGCAGATAGGACAGCGAAGAGTAGCCGGTGCCGAAGTCGTCCATATGGATCCTGACCCCGAAGTCGCGCAGTTCGCTCAACACAGCGTGCGTGGCCTCTTCGTGGTCCATGCAGTCGCGCTCGGTCAGTTCGAGTGACAGCGTCTCCGGCGCGATGCCGCTTTTGCGAACGATACCCTTGAGGCGCTCGGCCGCGTGCTCGGCCCGGAACATGCTCGCCGAGACATTCACGCTGATACCCAGCGGGCTCCCGTTGACGAACAGCGTGCGCCACTCCTTGGCCTGCGCACACGCCTGTTCCAGCACCCACCAGCTAAGCTTTGCCAGCATGCCGGAATCTTCGACGACCGGTAGAAAACTCTGCGGCGTCAGCAGGCCCTTTTCCGGATGCAACCAGCGCAGCAGGGCCTCGAACGCGACGATGCGGCGCTGCGTCAGGGTCACGATCGGCTGGTAATAGACCAGGAACTCACCGCGCCCGAACGCACGCCGCAGGTCGGTCTCCATATTGAGGCGTGAAACGGCCGCCTGATGCATCGTGGTGTCGAAAATTATGGTGTTCTCGGTCTCCGAGCGCTTGGCCCGATACATCGCCAGATCTGCGTCGCGCAGGACCTCTTCCGGCGACTGATATTGATTGGTGGCGATCGCGATCCCGATGCTGGCACTGGAGTACATGCCGCGACCTGCGATGGAAAACTCCTGCTGAAACAGCGTGTGGATGCGTTCGGCGACCTGCGCGGTATCCGACTCGTCTTCGATGTCGCTGACCAGCACCGCAAACTCGTCGCCACCCATTCGGGCAACGGTGTCGCCCGGTCGGATCACACTCATCAGACGACGTGCAATCGACACAAGCAGGCTGTCGCCGGCCGAATGACCGAGACTGTCGTTGACGAACTTGAAGCGATCGAGATCAAAATAGAGCACCGCAAAACGCAGCTGATTATTGCGCTTGAAGCGGCGCAATGCCTGCTGCAGCCGGTCGATGAACAGCACCCGGTTCGGCAACCCGGTCAAGGCGTCGTGCAGTGCGCGGTGGATCAGCTCCTGCTCGGTCTCCTTGCGCTTGGCGATGCTGCTGATCGAACCCGCCATGCGCACCGCCTTGCCGGTGTCATCGCCAAGAATCACGCCCCGTGCATAGACCCAGATATAGTCGCCACTTTCGTGGCGCAGCCGGTGCTCGTGCTCGATATGGCGACGCTCGCCCTCTGGCCTGGCCGTCATGACGCGGCGCAGCTCGGCGATGTCTTCTTGGTGCACGCGTTCGAACCAATCCTCCAGGCTCTCTATCTTGGCGTCCGGAGGAAGGCCAACCAGTTCGTTCCAACGGGGCGAGAAGTACGCCACATCGCTGGACGCATCCCAGTCCCAAATGCAGTCGTTGGCGCCCGCCACGGCCAATGCATAGCGCTCCTGCACCTTCACCAGCGCACTCTCTGAGCGCTGCCGCTCGATGGCATACAGGATCGCGCGATGCAGCAGCGCGGCATTTACCTCGCGTTTGATGAGATAGTCCTGCGCCCCGTTGCGCACCGCCCTGGCTGCGGTGCTCTCTTCGTTGAAATTGGTGAGGATGATAATCGGGACGCCGGGGGCCGCCGCGGCTACGTGTTTGTAACCATCGAGGCCTTGTGTATCGGGGAGATGCAGATCGAGCAAGATCACGTTGGGCAGCGGCCCTGCGCCCAGCTCCGTCAGCGCGCCGCCGATGCTGCGGACATGCCGAATGCTGTATTGATGCGAATACCGCTTGGCCAAATAGAGACGAACGATCTCCGCTTCCTGCGGGTTGTCTTCCACCAGAAGGACGTCAATACTCTCGCCGTTCATCTAAACCTTTCGACATCGCCTGCCTGAGCTGATTGTTATTGGATCAGTACCTCGGCCGCGTCATCCGCCTGTGGTATCGAGAATATGAACACACTGCCGCTACCGAAGGAGGAACGCACCCAGATTTTCCCGCCGTGGTTTTGCACGATGCGTTTGCAGATTGCAAGCCCCATACCGGTGCCCGGATAGTCCGCTGCCGCACTACCTCGCTCGAACATACCAAATATCCGGCCTGCATCCTCCTCGGAGATGCCGATGCCATTGTCCTTGATGCCGATACGCCATTCATTGCGCACACGCTGAGCACGGACCGCAATATGCAGAGGGCGGTCGCTGCGAAACTTGATCGCATTGCCGATCAGATTCTGAAATACGCGCAGGAACTGTCGACGGTCCACCACCAGCGTGGGCAGGCTTTGCTGACGGACAATGGAACCGCCGATCTCATCCAGGGTAATCTTGTACAGCGCGGTGACCTCATCCAGTAGTTCGTTGAAATCGACCGGCTCTCTTTCGGGGCGCGAATGCTGCAGTCGAGAGTACTCGAGCAGTTCGTCGAGCATCTCCTGAGTGCGGCCCAGATTGAACTTAAGGTGGTCGAGCACCTTGGCGCCCGACTCCCCCAATGCGTCCTCGAAGTCGTCATTGAGGATGTCTGCGTAACGACGCGCCAGCTGCAACGGGTCCTGCAGGTCATGCGA
>JASFJQ010000241.1:0-4489 GCA_050121305.1 Chromatiaceae bacterium | reverse complement strand
TACCCATCTTGCCGATCGCCGCACAGGTCGCGGGCGAGGAGCCCGACATCGCCGAGAACAGCGCGCAGGCACCGAGGTTCGACACGACCAGCCCCCCGGGGACGCGGGTCATCCAGCGTTCCAGCGCTTCATAGAGGTCGGCGCCGGCGCGGGTGGAGGAAATGGCCGCACCCATGATGATGAACATGGGGATGGATAACAGCGCGAAGTTGTCCAGTTTGCCGAAGAATATCTCCGGCAGAAGCTCGAACGACGCGGGTCCATCGAAGACCAGCAGGAAACCAGCGGAGACGATCAGCAGACCCACGGCCACCGATACCCCAGAAAAAAGCACCAGGACGGTGATCAGCGCGACCAGGCCACCGAGGACAAGCGGGTCCATCAGTAGTCTTCCTCGAAATTGCCGTGACCGAGGACTTGGGCATCACAACGCCAGGATGCGATCAAATCAGCGATCATCTGCAGCACGAACAGCCCCAAGCCGACCGGCAACGCCAGATAGGGTATCCACAGGCTTACCCCCCATACGGTCTCCGACCGCCAGTTGCGCTCCCAGGCGATGTGAAACAGCTCGTACCCGTAGAAGGTCATGATCGAAATCACCGCGATACTCAGGGCGAGGACGACCAGGGCCAACCCCTTGCGCAGCCGCGGCGGCAGCAGCATGGGTACCAGATCGACATTGACGTGGCCGCGCACCTTTTGCACGTAGGGAAGGCCGATCAATGTCGCAGAGATCATCAGATAGGTGACCGCCTCGGTCTGCCAGATCGTCGATGCATTCAGTACGAAGCGCACCCAGATCATCTGGCAGGTAATCAACACCGATACCAGGATCATTAACGCGGCGATGACGCCGCATACTGTCGATACGGCAGCGATGGCGCGAACGAACATCTGTTCGCACCGCTGACTCAGTGAAACCCTGATTTCGGCCATCATCGGACCTCCCGCAGCTTCGGCCAAGGAAGCGGCCGACCATCGTTGACGATGGTCGGCCTGTCCCGGTTATTCGACGGCGAGGGCCATGTCCAGCAACTGCTGGCCGTCTTTCGTCTCTTCGACAAAGGCCTTGTAGGAGGAGCCCTTGGCGACTTCACGCCAGGCATCGAAGTCGTCTTGGCTCATCGAGACGACTTTCACGCCCGCCTCCTTGAACTTGGCAGCCGAGGCGGCGTCCGCCTTCTTCGCCTCTTCGAGGTAGAAGGCCTGCGCCTTCACAGCACCTGCCCGCAGCGCCGCCTGTTGTTCCTCGGTGAGCCCCTCGAAGGTGGTCTTGTTCATCAGCATCGGCTGGTACATGAACCACAGCGCAACGTCGCCGGCCGGCGTGTAGCAGCTGAGCTGCTCGTACAGGCGATAGGACACGAAGCTCGAGGAGGAGGTGTTGGCGGCGTCCAGTACACCGGTCTGCATCGCACTGTAGATCTCGGATGAGGGCATCGACGTGACCGAGGCACCTGCCGCCGCGACCATTTGCTCAAAGGACTTGCCGGCGGCCCGAATCTTCAGACCTTTGACGTCGTCCGGCTTGGTGATGCACTTCTCCTTGCCCGCGAAGCCACCGGCGAGATAACCATGGACCAGCACCATGACGTCGTCGGTCGCCATGACCTCTTCGAGTTTCGCCATGAAGGGCGACTCGACCAGCCGCGCCGCATGGTCATGGTTCTTCACCAGACCCGGCATCAGCGTCAGGTTGTAGGCCGGTTGCTGGCCTGCGGCATAGGCCAGCGGCACCACCGTCATGTCGAGCTGGCCTCGGCTCAGCGGGTTGTACTGTTCTTTCGGCTTGAACAGCGACTTCGATGGGTAGATCTTCAGCTCCAGACCGACATTGGCTGCCGCCACTTCGTCAGCGACCATCTGCGCCACTTTGTGCCTGACATCGGACGTCGACCACTGATGCGAGACCTTCAGCACGGTGTCGGCATACGCCGCACCGGTACCGAGCACCAAGCCAAAAACAAGCGCCATGATCGGGCGCGGGGCGTTTGGAATCTTCATTTCTCTCCTCCGTTCACTGTTGTGTTTGCGCCATCGGTCGTGACCTTAAGAGGTCTCGACCGCCGCGCCTCGATTGCCCGCGAGCGGGCTTATTGGTCCTGGTCTGCGTCCTTCAGTGCATCGCGCTGCCGGCACAGGTGACGTTCCATCGCCTGTTGCGCCTTCACCGGGTCGTGTTGGCGAAAGCCCTCCATGATCTGGCGGTGCTCGTCGAGGGATTGCATGAGCCGACCAGGCAGCGTGAGCTGCTTGTGACGTGCGAGCTGCAGTACGCCGCGCAGCTCGCTGGTTATCCGCTGCAGCCAACGGTTGCCCGAAAGGGTCTGCACGGCGCGGTGAAACCCATGGTTCTCGTCGAAGTAGCGATCTACATCGCCGGCAGCGGCGGCCGCTTCGAGCCGTGCATGCGTCTCTTCCAGCGCGTTCAATTGCTCCGGCGTGCAGTGCTCGACCGCGAGCCTCGCACACAGTCCCTCCAGCGTGGCCATCACCGGGAACAGCTCGTGCAGACCGTCGCCGTCCAGCGTCTTCACGTAGCAACCGCGCCTCGGAACCAGCTCGACCAGGGATTCGGCGTGCAGTACCTTGAGCGCCTCGCGCAGCGGCGTGCGACTGATCCCCAGTTCCTTGCTCATCGCCGTCTCATCGATCCACTCACCCGGTTTCAGCCGCTGCGCATAGATGCGCTCACGTAGCCGCCCGGCCACCTCGAGGTAGAGTGGTTTCTGTTCGATCGGGGTGTCCATCGACTGAAGATCCTGGCGGCGCGAGCGCAGAGGTTAGTCCAAAATAATTTATAATTACAAATGCAAAATAACGAGAGGCCGACCATAATAGCGAATCAACTCTCGAGAGACGCCGAAGCGAACGGCGCCCGAAAGCCGATGCATCGACAGACCGCGCCGCCTTTCTGCCAACCTACCCCTCGGGCGATTTCGCTCGCCGCCAGGCCGCCGGTCCGGCACCGGGTGGAGATACCCCGGGTCCGGCCGCGCTGCGGGCGTTACTCAGAGCACGGCCGCCACGGCATCGTAGTCCGGCTCCTGGGCGATCTCCGGGACCAGCTCGCGGTGGATGACCTGGCCGGCCTCGTCGACGACGACCACCGCGCGTGCCAGAAGACCGCCGAGGCGACCCTCGGCCATGTATACGCCGTACGCAATCCCGAACTCCGGGGCCCGGTACACCGAGGCGGTCTCGACACTGTCGATCCCCTCGGCGCCGCAGAAGCGGCTGAGCGCAAACGGCAGGTCCGCCGAGACGCACAACACCTTGGTGTTCGGCATCGCCGCCGCGCGCTGGTTGAACTGGCGCACAGATGTGGCACAGGTCGGTGTATCGATGCTGGGAAAGATGTTCAGCACCAGGCGCTTGCCGGCATAGTCCGCCAGACCGACCGGAGACAGATCCGCCTTGCGCAGCGTGAAATCGGGCGCCGCGCTGCCGACCTCCGGCAGCTCACCGCTGGTCTCGACGATTTCGCCCCGGGAAGAAATCTTGGCCATGCTACCCCTCCAGGTTACCGTTGGTGGCCCCGACGATCTGTGGCGCCCGCCGGGAACTGTAGACCGACACCCGGCCGATGTCTGCCGCGGTGCGCTGCGCGGGCCGAAACAACAACCCTTCGTGACAGAGGAAACCCATGAGCAAGACGCTGACCCACTTCGTCAACGGCGCGCACGTCGCCGGGACCGGCGATCGCCTCGGTGATGTCTTCAATCCGGCCACCGGCGAGGTGGCCGCGCGGGTCCCGCTCGCCTCGGCTGCAGAGACCGCAGCGGCCATCGAGGCCGCGGCAGCCGCGTTTCCAGCCTGGCGCGATACCCCGCCGCTGCGCCGGGCGGCGGTGCTGTTCCGCTTCAAGGAGCTGCTGGACCGGCACCTGGATGACCTGGCGCACCTCGTGGCATCGGAACACGGCAAGGTGATCAACGACGCCCGTGGCTCGGTGACGCGCGGTATCGAGGTGGTAGAGTTCGCCTGCGGCGCACCGCACCTGCTCAAGGGCAGCTTCTCGGAGAACGTCGGCGCCAATGTCGACAGCCACTCGGTGCGCCAGCCGGTGGGGGTATGCGCCGGCATAACACCGTTCAATTTCCCGGCGATGGTCCCGATGTGGATGTTCCCGATGGCCGTCGCCTGCGGCAACACCTTCGTGCTCAAGACCTCGGAGCGCGTGCCGTCGACCGCACTCAGGCTGGCAGAGCTGTTCAGCGAGGCCGGCCTGCCCCGGGGCGTGTTCAATGTCGTCAACGGTGACAAAGAGGCGGTCGATACCCTGCTCAGCCACCCGAAGGTCGCAGCGGTGAGCTTCGTCGGCTCGACCGCAGTCGCCGAATACGTCTATCGCACCGGGACCCACAACGGCAAACGTGTGCAGGCGCTCGGCGGCGCCAAGAATCACATGGTGGTGATGCCCGATGCGGACCTCGATCAGGCGACCGATGCACTGATGGGCGCCGCCTATGGCTCGGCCGGGGAG
>JASFJQ010000240.1:0-4494 GCA_050121305.1 Chromatiaceae bacterium | reverse complement strand
GCATGACCGCCGCCGACTACAATTACGTCGTAGACTTTTGCATGGAGCATCCAAGCGTCCTCGGAATGGGCCTAACCCGCGTGGGCGCTGACCGCGCCTGTCGACCTGGCGACAAAAATCCGACCTTATTGTAGTTGAATCGCATCTTGCCCGGGCAACTGTCGCTAGCTTGCGCGCTATCACTCTGCCGCTCAGATCACCACGCGACCGGGGGTTGTTAGACTGCAGAATCAGGTAGCCTAGCCGATAGCCTGGCTGTCGGTCATCAGCAAAGAGCAGAGCACACATGCACGAAGGCGCATTGAATTCCTCCGTGGCCCCCGGTGATGGCGCCATCCTGCGTCAGGTCCTGGAGGACGCCGGCCGACTCATCGTCAGCAAACAGGACACCCTGCGCCTCGCGCTGACCTGTCTGCTGGCCGGTGGGCATCTGTTGATCGAAGATGTACCGGGGGTGGGCAAAACGACGCTGGCGCATCTGCTGGCGCGTCTGCTCGGACTTGATTTTCAACGCATCCAGTTCACCGCAGACATGCTTCCCGCCGATATCCTCGGCGTGTCGATCTATGACCGCGAGGAGGGCTGCTTTCACTTCCACCCCGGGCCCGTATTCGCCCAGCTGGTCCTGGCTGACGAGATCAACCGTGCCACACCGAAGACGCAGAGCGCCCTGCTCGAGGCAATGGAAGAACGCCAGGTCACGGCAGACGGCGAGACACGCGAGTTGCCGAATCCGTTTTTCGTCATCGCCACCCAGAACCCGCGCACCCAGATCGGCACCTTCGGGCTGCCGGAATCCCAGCTCGATCGCTTCCTGATGCGCATCAGTCTCGGCTATCCGGATCCGGCAGCCGAGCGCTCGCTATTGGCGGGCGGCGATCGCCGAGTGATGCTCAGGGACGTGTCGACGCGCATGGACCCGGCCACCCTGCAGGCGTGGCAGGCGCATGTCGACAGTATCTATGTCGCACCTGCATTGCTGGACTATGTCCAGGCACTGCTCGCGGCCACACGGGCCTCGCCGCGCTGGGAACTTGGTCTTTCGCCGCGCGCCGGACTAGCGCTGCTGCGCGCCGCCCGCGCCTGGGCGATGATCGACGGCCGCGCGCAGGTCGTCCCCGAGGACGTGCAGGCGGTGCTGCCGAGCGTGGCCGGTCATCGACTGACCTGGCTGGATGGCGACGGCACTGACCCGATCGAACAACTTGTCAAAAGCGTGGCCATTCCCTGAGTAAATGTCTGCAGCAGGCTCGACATGAAGCTCGCAAACTTTCTGCGCATCGAGCAGGCTTCAACGGCCGGTCACGCGCAGATCCATAGTCGTCGTATCTACATACTCCCAACCCGCTACGGCCTGATCTTTGCCGCGCTGTTGTTCCTGATGCTGCTGGGCGCAGTCAACTATGGCAATAACCCCGCCCATTTATTGACCTTCCTGTTGGCCGGTCTCGCCAGCAATGCGATCTATCTGACCTGGCGTAACCTGCACGGTCTTCGCCTGGTCTGCCAGGGCGCACCTGCGGTGTTTGCCGACGAACCCGGCCGGTTTCTCGTCGAGCTGGACATGGACGAGCGCGAACGCCCGGCGATTCAGCTGATGTTCGAAGACAGTGAGGCGGTCCTGTTGGACCTACGGACCGGCAGCGGGCGCCACTCGCGCACCCTGGTCTTGGCGGGAATGCCCCGCGGTCTGCAACGGCTCGGCCGCATGGTGATCAGCACCCAATATCCCCTCGGGCTGTTTCGCGCCTGGTGCTACCTCGAATGCGATAGGCCGGTCTTGGTTTATCCCAGGCCCGGAGAGCCCTGGACACCCACCGGCGGCGAGGGTGAGGACACGCTGAGCGGGGAGTTCGGCAGTGGCAACGACGATTTCATGGGGCTGCGAGGCTATCGGCCGGGCGATCAACCCTCGCAGATAGACTGGAAGAGCTACGCGCGCGATCGTGGTCTGAATACCCGGATGTTCAGCGGACAGGCGACAGCGCCGGTCTGGATCGATTGGCAGCAAGCACCGGGCCCGGATACCGAGTCGCGCCTCTCGGCCTTGGCACGCGCCATCATCGACGCCGAGGCCGGCGGCAGACGATATGGCCTGAAGACCCCGGAGGGTGTGATTCAACCGGCGAGCGGACCTGCGCACCGCCATCAGTGTTTGCGTCATCTTGCGCTATTCGGTGCGGATCATGCGTGACGCGCTGGCTAGGCTGCCGATACCGGCGCGCCTGCTCACCGCGCTGCTGCTGCTGCTCGGCGCCCTGGTGGCACCGCATGCCGCCAACCTCAACCCGCTGATTCTCGCGTTCTTCTACACCGCGACCCTGTGGCGCCTGATCGCCCAACGACAGCCCGAGGTGATGCCACGTCGTTGGTTACTGATGCTATTGATGATCACCGCAATGGTGCTGGTGGTAGCGACGACCAGCGTGGCTGACGGTCGTCTTGCAGGGACCGCGCTGCTGATTGTGATGTTGGGGCTGAAGCTGCTCGAGCTGCGCGCGCGTCGCGATATCCACGTCGCGGTGTTCCTCGGATATTTCCTGGTATTGACACAGTTTCTCTATGACCAGTCGCTGCCGCTGGCGATCTACCTTTTCGCCGGGGTTATCGCGTTGATGTCTATCCAGGTGGGGCTCAACCGGGTGAACCTCGAACTACGTCTGCAGCTGCGCAATACCCTGGCGATGCTAGCCGGCGCGCTGCCGATCGCGCTGGTGGTGTTCCTGCTGTTTCCGCGTCTGAGCAGTCCACTGTGGGGTGTCAACGTATCCAGCGCGGTCACAGGCATCAGCGACAACATGAGCCTCGGCGATATTGGCAGACTCGGTCAATCGAACGAGACCGCCTTTCGGGTACGTTTCTTCGGCGAATCCCCCGCACCCGATGAACGCTACTGGCGTGGGCCGGTGCTCTGGCACACCGATGGTCAACGCTGGACGGCCGGGCGACACCCTGTGCGTCCGCTGCCGCCAGGCCCGAGCGCCGCGCAGCCTGTCGACTATGAGGTCACACTCGAGCCTACCGGCGAATATTGGTTGTTTGGACTGGACGTCGTGACCGAAAAGCCCGCGGCCGCGCTTCTCAACAGCAACTACAGCTTGGTCGCTGCGCAGCGGGTGAATCAGCGTCACACCTACCGTGCAGTCTCTGATACAGCATTTCGTATGCAGCAATTGAGCGAGCGCGAGCGGGACATGGCCCTGCAGTTGCCCGCACAGGTTTCACCCAGGGTCCGCGAGCTGGTTGACAGCTGGCGCTCGACCATTGATCCGCAGCAGCCGCTCCAGATGGTGCAGCAGGGGCTGGCCTATTTCCGCGAGCAGCCCTTCGTATACACCCTGGCACCCGGCGAGCTGCGAGGCGACGTGGTGGATCAGTTCCTGTTCGAGACCCGGCGGGGCTTCTGTGAGCACTATGCCGGGAGCTTTGCGCTGCTGATGCGCGTCGCCGGCATCCCTTCGCGCGTCGTCCTCGGCTATCAGGGCGGCGAAAAGAATCCGCACGCCGACCACTGGGTGGTGCGCCAGTCCGATGCCCATGCCTGGGTCGAGGTCTGGCTGCCGCTGCTCGGTTGGTGGCGGGTGGACCCGACGGCCGCGGTGGCCCCCGAACGGGTGGAGCATTCGATCAACACCGCGCTGTCACAGAACAGCGATCAGGTCGTATTCAGCATCGATGACCCGGGCCTGATCGGTGCGCTCTGGCGCAATGCGGCATGGCTTGCAGACGCTGTCGATTTGGGATGGCACCGCTGGGTGGTCGGTTTTTCCGCCGATCGCCAGCGCAGCCTGCTCGAGATGGTCGGATTGCGCGACGTCAAAGGCCTCGGGCTAGCGCTGGCACTGACCATCGGCGGGGCGCTCGCAGTAACCCTGGTATACCTCATCGCGCAACTGCCGCGCGGGCGCAGTCAGGATCCACTACCCGCGCTGTGGCAGACCCTATTACACAAACTCCAGCGTGCGGGTGTCAGGGCGCCGCCGTGGCAGGGACCGGATACGATCTGTGCAGTCGCGGCCGAATCCTTCCCGCAGGCCCGCGATCAATTGCTGGCCATCAACCGAATGTACATTCAGCTGCGCTACGGGCAGAGCGGGGACCGGCGGCAAGTCGGTGCACTGCGCAGACGCATCGCCCGACTCAGGCTGAAGTCGAACTAGCCTGCATAGCTCGCCGATTGTCGACTGCCGGCTCGGTGTAACGGTGCGCCTCCCACAGGTGGGCTCATTTACCGATGCAGAAACTGCTGAAGATCTCGCCGAGTAGATCATCGGCGCAAAACTCGCCGGTTATCTCCGACAACGCGAGCTGCGCCTGGCGAAGATCCTCCGCCAATAGCTCACCGGAGCGGCTGTCCGCGAGGGCATCTTGCCCGGCAAGCAATGCTGACCGCGCCCTTGTTATTGCATCGAGATGCCGGCGACGCGCACTGAAGTCGCCTTCGGCCGCACCATCATAGGCCACCAGTCCCTTAAGATAGTCGCGCAAGACATC
>JASFJQ010000239.1:0-4499 GCA_050121305.1 Chromatiaceae bacterium | reverse complement strand
TGCAAAGTAGCCTGGATCCGGCGGTCATTTCTGACCTTGAGGGACGAATTGACGTCATGGGTGCGATCCAGGACATGCGTTACACCTGGGGGCAGGTCATCAACGGTATGCGGGGTTTTCTTGCCTTCCGGGACTCGGCGCTGCGTGACAATACCCAGATCTACCTGGAGCAAAATGCGCTGGCGCTGGAAAAGCTGCACGCGGCGGCGGGCGAGGAGCGACTGACTTTCGAACAGACAGATGCGCTGGAGCGCCTGACGGAGGCGCGCGCAGCCTATGTCGCTGCGCTGGAAACGGTCTTCGCGGTACACGGCAGTGAAAAGGCCTACACCGATGTCCACCTGGTCCGCACAGAGATCAGTCCGTTGATGGCCGGTCTCTCGCAACAGAGCCAAGATCTCGTTGTCGCGCTGCGCGAACAAATAGATAGCCAGAGCGCTGTTCTTGCCGACCACGCGGCGGCAACGCGGGGTCTTGTCTTGATCCTGTTGCTAGGCGGTTTGGTGGTGGGTCTCAGCGTTTCATTGTGGATGAGTCGCAGCATCAGCGGAAAACTCAATGCCGCAGTCGTGGCGATGCAGGAGATCGCAACAGGTGATGCGGACCTTACCCGTGAGCTCGACCTGCAGGGGAGGGACGAGATGGCCCGGCTGGGGGCCTCGTTCAATGCCTTCCTCGCCAAGATCCGCCATACCATCAGCGAGGTGTCGGATACGGCCCTGCGCGTCAGCAGCGCCGCCGAACAGATGGCCACGGTGAGTCACCGATCGTCCGAAGGCACGCTGCGGCAGCGCGAAGAGACCGAGCGGGTGGCGCATGCCACTGCCGAGATGCTCTCCGCTGCGCATGAGGTTCAGCGCATGGTGCAGGCGGGCGCCGATGCGGCAATATCGGCCCAGACATCGGCGGAGCGCGGTCAGTCCGTGCTTGCCTCCACGCTGTCCGAGATCGACCGCCTCGCCGCCGATGTGGAGAAGGCGGCCACCGTTATCCTGGACCTCGAGCAGGACAGTGAAAGAATCGGTGGGGTGCTCGATGTTATCCGCGGTATCGCCGAACAGACCAATCTGCTGGCGTTGAATGCGGCGATCGAGGCCGCACGTGCCGGCGAGCAGGGCCGCGGTTTTGCGGTCGTCGCCGACGAGGTGCGCAATCTGGCGAGCCGCACACAGGAATCGACCGAGGAGATTCACGGCATGATCGAGCGCCTGCAGCAGGCCTCGCGTCAGGCGGTCGAGGTGATGGGGACGGGCAGAGAGCAGGCCCGCGAGACCGTAGAGCATGCGGCAGAGACGCGGCAGAGCCTGGAAGAGATTATTCTCAGCGTGTCGACCATCAGCGATGCGTCCAGCAGCATCGCTGCCGCCGCCGTCGAGCAGACCCACAACGTCGACGAGATCAACCGAACCATGGGATCGATCAGCGGGATTGCCGACCAGACAAGTCAGGGCGCGCAAGAACTGGAATCCTCTACCGCCGACCTGAGCGCAGTCGCGACTCGGTTGCAGGAGCTGATCACCACCTTCAAGACCGGTTGAACACCATGGCTGCTAGACGAGACCGTCATGGCGTGCCTCATCCGTCGGCAGGATACGCAGCTGTCTCAGTTGCCAGGCGCCGTCGTCACGCTGTAGCAGCATCTCTACGGCCTGGCTTATCTGGCCGCCGTCGGCAGTCGCCGTCGTCTCCAGCGCCTTGAACAGGATCTGCGATTGGTTTGCGGTGCGCACGACGATCCTGCTGTAGTCGAGGGCCACGATCAGGCCCTGTGGGAATTCATGGGCACACTGCTTGTACCAGTCCTCGTAGCCAAGGGTGTCGAACCCGGGCACGCCGAACACCGTGACCTGCGGCGATATCAGCGCCATGTGGCCCTGCAGATCGTGCGCCAACGCGGTCTGTCGGAAATTTGCGAGCCAGTCCTCGACTCGGCTATCGATCATCTTTCGCCTCAGATTTCTCCACCGGGATGGGTTGCATCGGTGCCAGGATGATGCCCGCCCCGAAGACGGGCGAGATGGCCGCCAGCGGTGGCGGTCTGCCGTAATATAGAAAACCGGCAGCGGTTCCTCACGGCCGCGATGGCCGGAAATTAGAACGATGCGTCCAGCGGCTTCCACAGGGCCGAAAATGGATCTTTGGATTCTCCCCAGATGCCGGGCTCGCTGACGGGATCCGGGGCCCGGTGCAGTTGCTCTACAGTCTCTGTGCGAATGACCTCGTCTCTGCGGCGACGCGTGCGTGATCACGAAACAGTCGGCCAAGATCGATGACATTTGGCGGGCGGTCGCGGGTATAATCGCGCGCCCTTCGCTTTCACTGCCGGCGGTACTCGCGTGATTCAAAACCTTCGCAACGTGGCGATCATCGCCCACGTCGACCATGGCAAGACTACCCTGGTCGACGAACTGCTCAAGCAATCCGGTACGCTCGGCGAGCGCTTCGGCACGGTCGAGCGTGTTATGGACTCGAACGACCAGGAAAAGGAGCGTGGCATCACGATCCTTTCGAAGAATACCGCACTGCGCTGGCGGGATTATCGGATCAACATTGTCGACACCCCGGGACACGCCGATTTCGGCGGCGAGGTGGAGCGCGTACTTTCAATGGTCGATTCGGTTCTACTGCTGGTCGATGCACAGGAAGGACCGATGCCGCAAACACGCTTCGTGACTCAAAAGGCATTCCAACACGGCCTGCGCCCGATTGTGGTGATCAACAAGATCGACAAGCCGAGCGCCCGCCCCGACTGGGTGATCGATCAGGTGTTCGATCTGTTCGACAAGCTCGGTGCCAGCGACGCCCAGCTTGACTTTCCGATTATTTACGCCTCGGCGATCAATGGTTACGCATCGTCGAAAGACAGCGTGCGTGAGGGGGATATGACACCGCTGTTCGAGGCGATCATCGAACACTGCCCGGCACCGGATGTCGATCCTGATGGCCCGCTGCAGATGCAGGTGTCTAACCTCGATTACAACAGCTACGTTGGGGCGATTGCGGTAGGTCGAGTCACCCGCGGCAGCCTGCGCCCCAATCAGCAGGTCACAGTCACCAAGTACGACGGCAAGACCTACAAGGCCAAGGTTGGTCTGGTGTATGGCTACCACGGGCTGGAACGCCACGAGGTGGCGGAAGCGAGCGCAGGTGACATTGTCGCTATCACCGGGATCGAGGCGCCGAATGTATCCGATACCCTTTGCGATCCAAATCATGTCGAGGCCCTGCCGCCGCTCACGGTTGATGAACCGACGGTGTCGATGACCTTTCAGGTCAATGCGTCACCGTTTGCCGGTCGCCAGGGAAAATACCTGACCTCGCGTCAACTGAAGGATCGCCTCGAGCGCGAACTCATCCACAACGTGGCGTTGCGCGTGGAGGAGGGCGTCGACCCGGAGAAATTCAAAGTATCGGGTCGCGGCGAGCTGCATCTGTCCGTCTTGCTCGAAAACATGCGTCGCGAGGGTTTCGAGCTGGCGGTATCGCGTCCTGAGGTGATTTTCCGCGAGATCGACGGCGAGGTCTGTGAGCCCTATGAGCAGCTCACCGTTGACGTGGAGGAACAGCATCAAGGCGCGATAATGGAAGCCTTGGGGAGCCGTAAGGGCGAGCTGCGCGACATGTTGCCGGATGGCCAAGGTCGAGTGCGCCTGGATTACACAATCCCGTCGCGGGGCCTGATTGGTTTCCAGACCGAGTTCATGACCACGACGTCGGGCACCGGCCTGATGTATCACGTGTTCGATCACTATGGAGAGGCGCAGCATGGTGGCATTGCGCCGCGTAAGAACGGCGTAATGATCTCCAACGGCACCGGCAAGGTACTGGGTTACGCGCTGATGACGCTGCAGGAGCGCGGGCGGCTGTTTGCCAAACCGGGTGATGAGGTGTACGAGGGGCAGATCATTGGCATCCACTCGCGTGACAATGACCTTACCGTCAATCCGCTCAAGGGTAAGCAGCTGACCAATGTACGTGCCTCGGGTAAGGACGATGCCTTAATGTTGACGCCACCGATCCGGCTGTCGCTGGAGCAGGCCTTGGAGTTCATCGAAGATGATGAGCTAGTGGAGATCACTCCAAGCGCGATCAGACTACGTAAGAAGTTTCTAAAGGAGCACGAGCGCAAGCGATCGGCGCGCAATTGATATGCGCTTACCGGCCGACGACCTTTAGTCTGGGTGGGGCGATCGCGCTACTGACGCCCCGTTGCGCGACGATTGGCGCTAGACTTTACGCCATGAAAGATCTTTATCCCGAGATTCGCCCGTTTCGTGCGCAACATCTGGCGGTGGACGATGTCCACACGCTGTATATCGAGGAAGTAGGTCGTGAGGCGGGCATACCCGCAGTGTTTCTGCATGGTGGTCCGGGGGCAGGTTGCGAGCCCTATCACAGGCGCTTCTTCGACCCCGAGCGCTATCGCCTGGTATTGTTCGATCAGCGCGGTGCGGGACGTTCTACACCGCATGCCGAACTGACCAACAACACCACCTGGG
>JASFJQ010000238.1:0-4518 GCA_050121305.1 Chromatiaceae bacterium | reverse complement strand
CCTGTACAGGGTCGCGTACAGCGTCGGCACCAGGACCATGGTGATGATTGTCCCAAACGTCAGTCCCGCCATGATCGTCAAGGCCATGGAGACCCAGAAGGCATCCTGAAGCAGCGGAATGACTCCCAGCACGGTGGTGGCAGCCCCTAAGGCGACCGGGCGAACGCGCGACATGCCGGCCTCCACTATTGCGTTATAGGTGTCCAAGCCGGCCTTGAGATTGGAGTTGATTTCGTCGATCAGGACGATGGAATTTTTGATCATCAACCCAGCCAGACTCATCGCACCCAGGAGCGCCATGAAGCCGAAGGGGGTCTGCGTCGGGAGTAGAATCGCCGTGATCCCGATGATCGCGAACGGGATCGCGAGCGCGATGATCACTGGCGGCCGAAGTGCATTGAACAGTGCCACGATAATCACGGTCATGATGATCACCGCCGGAATACCACCGGGCACGAGGGATAATTGCGCGGTTCGCGTGCTGTCGTATTCACCTTTCCAGAACATGCTGTAGCCCGGCGGCAACTCCATGGCCTCGAACTTGTCGATCACGCTGGCGCGCAGCGTCGGGAAGGTCACGCCGTCGGGTGTAGCCTGCACGGCGGCCTGCCGCCGGCGCTGGAAACGCACGATGATGGGGTCTTCCCATTCGAGTCGTATGTCTCTGCTCACCTGCCCGAGGGGTACAGTCTTCAGCCCGAGCGTCGGCTGCACCTGGATCACATCCAGTTCGCCCGATACCCGCTTGCGGTCCTCCTCGACATAGCGGGCGATGATGGGCAGCAGCGTGTCACCTTCGCGGTAAACACCGACCGGCGCGCCGTCGTAGGCCCCGCGCGCGGACAAAGCGATATTTTCGCGCGTGATGCCGGACCAGCGGGCGCGCTCCTGGTCGTAGTCAACCACCACCTTCTGTACCTGCTGCCGCATGTCGGTGCGTACATGCTTGGCCAGCGGGCTATCTTTCAATATGGCCATGCCTTCATTGGCAAGCCTGCGCAAGGTGCCCAGGTCCGCCTCTGCCGGGCCGCTGATTCGAAGCTCGAACGGCCAGTCGTCACCGGGGCCAACGGTGTACTTGCGCACGCGCGTGAGTGCCTCGGTATGTTGCTCGTTCAGCCAGGGCTCAATCTCGGTGACCAGGCTGTTCACGTCATCGAAAGTCTGCGTGTTGACGATAAGCTGGGCGTATTCCGGATACGGGAACTCAGGGTCGACCGGCAGGTAGAAACGCGGCCCCCCCGCGCCGATGAAGGTCGCGACGTCTTTGACACGGGGGTCGTCGACCAGCTTGTCCTCGATACCCTTGGCCGCGGCCGACACGCTCTGAATGGGCGTGCCCTGTGGCGCCCAGTAGTCGATGCGGAACTGGGTGCGGGTCGAGTCGGGGAAGAATTGTTGCGGGATGCCGGTGAAGCCGATAACGGCCGCCAACAGCAAGACGGTGAGGCCACCGATCGTCAAGACACGCCTGCGAATGGCGCCCTCGAGCGCGCGCCGGTAAGTTTTGAAGAATCCGCTGCCGTGCGGATCCGTTGCAGCAGCACCGCTGGCAGGAGGCTTGAGCAGGCTGATGCAGTTCAGCGGCGTCATGGTCATGGAGATCAGCCAGCTCAATACGAGCGAGATGGCGACCACGACAAACAGCGTCCGGCCGTACTCGCCGGCATCCGCCTGCGCGGCGAAGACCGGGTAGAAGGCCATCGCGGCGACAATGGTCGCACCGAATAATGCCGTACCAGGTTTGCTGGCCGCCTCTACAGCGGCATCCACGGGCTTTTTGCCACGCGCAAGCCCAACCGCCATGTTGTCGGCCACGACGATCGCGTTGTCGACCATCATCCCCAACGCGACCACCAACGCCCCGAGTGAGACGCGCTGAAGATCGATGTCCAGAACCTTCATCACTACGAAGGTGCCCAATATCGTCACGATCAGGGCCCAGCCAATGACAAGACCCATGCGCCAGCCCATCGCGAGCGTCAGCACCGTCAGCACGATCAGGACGGCCTGAATCAGGTTGATCACAAAACCGTTGACCGACTCGCGGACCAGATCCGATTGCCAGGCGAATTTTTCCACCTCTATCCCTGCCGGCAACTGCGGGAGAAGCTCTTCCAGGCGCGCATCCAGGGCAGCGCCCGTTTCGACAATATTTCCGCCCGTCACATTGGCCAACTGGATCGCGAGCGCCGACCGGCCGTCGTAGCGCATCTGGCTGATCGGTGGCTCCAAGTAGCCCTGACGGATGGTCGCGACGTCCTTGAGACGGATCAGTTCACCGCTGATCACACTCGCCCGGCTCCCCGAGCGTGACCCACCAAGGGGACTCGTTGCGTCGACATCGCGCGCGAAAGGTGCGAGTTCTGCACCGACGCCAGTGGCCGTATCCAGCAGCGAACGACGGATGACCAGCTCGCCGATATCCTCGGGCGTCTCAAATGCACCCCTCGCCTCGATACGGAGTCGCTTCCCCGGCACCTCGACGGAGCCCGCGTTTACCACCATGTTTTGGGTGGCAAGGGTCGCAATGATGTCTTCCGAGGTGATTTTGAGTTCGCTGAGCTGGGCCTCGGAGACATCCAGGTAGACGACCTTCGGCTGCACGCCCCACAGATCGACCCGCGAAACACCCGGAACCAGGCCGAGCTCTTTCTTCAGGAACTTGACGTAGTTTTCCAGCTCGGCATAGGTGTAGCCGTCACCGGTCACGGCCAGCACAAATCCGAAGACAAAACTGAAATCGTCCATGATCTCAGGCTTCAATGCCCCGGGCGGCAACTGCGTTGTCGCATCGTTGATCTTCCGACGCATCTCGTCCCACACCTGCGGTAGCCGGTCCGCCCAGAATTCCTGCTTCATCTCGACCTTGATGATCGACAGCCCCGCCCTGGACCAGGAGGTAAGGTAGCGAAGCTGTGGCATTTCCTGGATCGCCGTTTCCAGGCGATCGGTAACCTCGAGCTCCACCTCCTCCGGCGTGGCGCCCGGATACTGGGTGATCACCACTGCCGTCTTGACCGTGAAATCCGGATCTTCGAGCTGTCCCAGGGTGAAATAGCTGTAGATCCCGCCCACGACCACCAGGAACACGATGAAGTTGGTGAGCGTCCTGTGCTCGACGGCAAGGCGCGGCAGGTTCATGATGGCGCGTCCGCCTTGGTGACATCGAGTATCCGCACCTGCTGGCCTTCCTCGACCGAGTGCACGCCCTTGACGACGACCCATTCGCCGGGTTTGATTCCATCGCGAATCAGTATGCCGAATCGCCCGAGCTTGCCGATCTGAACCTCGCGCCGGCTAAGCGTCTTGTTCGCCTCCTCTACGATCCAGACGAAGTTTTTGTTCGGGTCTTCACCGGAAAAGACCGCGGTGGCGGGGATCTCGATACCCACCAGGGCGGAGTTATCCGGCGGGCGAGAGACAATGGAGGCGCGGCCGGCCATCCCGGGTAGGATCTCAGCGCCCTCGGGCTGGTCCATGATCAAGGTCACCGGGTAAGTCCGCGTGGCCTCGCTGGCCTCGCGGCCAATCTCCTTTACATCGGCCTCGACCTCCAGGTTCGGTATCGCGTCGAAGCGGACCACAACCCGCTCCACATACGGCGCATAGCCAATGAGCCCCTCGGGCACGCTGATGTCCATTTGGATGCGCGTCGGGTTGAGCAGCCTGACTACAGGCTGCTTGGCAAGCACGTCTTCAAAGTTCTCGACGTAGGTCGCAACCACCACGCCGCGAAACGGCGCCGTGAGCGTTGTGTACGACAGTTTGTCTCTGGCGAGTTTCACCGACGCCGTCAAGGCCTCGACCTGGGCCCTGGCCCGATCACGCGCGCCACGGCGCTTGTCGACCTCGCTCTTGCTGATGAGGCCGGTGCCCTTGGCATCGATCTCGATCCCACGGTCGTACTCTTTTTGCGCTAGGGTTGCCTGCGCCCGCGCGGTGTCGAGTTCGCCCACCAGCGTGTCGACGCGCGCCTCAAAATCGTTCGGATCTATACGGGCAAGCACGTCTCCCTGTTCGACCTTGTCGCCAACCGCCACCGGCAGGGTAATCAGCGGGCCGGAAACCCGGAACGAGAGGTTGACTTCCTGTGAAGCGCGGGCCCGTCCTGGAAAGGTTCGCTCCAACAGGCTACCGGCATCCAGAACCCGGGTTGCCATTACGAGTCTGGGCTCGACCGCGCGCGCTTCCTGTTTGGAGTTTTCACAGCCCGCGACCAAGAGCAATCCCGCGATGGCCAGAACGGCGTATTTGGCCACCGAGGGCGTGCTTTTGTTCATCGTTCTCATTTTGCGATCCTTTTCATCCGGGACTCGGCGTCCAGGGAGGACGTCCGCACAATGACGCTCTTGGCATCGCTTGGGAGGAGTTCGTTTCAACAACTCCGGAGTTTCATCCAACTGCCCTGCCTATTGCCGTCAGGGCAAGCGAAACGGACTCGGACGTTTGTATGACCGAGCCTATGCCAGGCTTATAGTGAGTGTAAATATCCGGTTTTGGACATTATCGGGAAAA
>JASFJQ010000237.1:0-4521 GCA_050121305.1 Chromatiaceae bacterium | reverse complement strand
CGGGCAGTACAGTCACTTGCTGCTGCAAATACAGCTTGCGGGCGAAGTCCTCGTCGCCGATAGGCGTCTTCGGCCACAGATAAAAGCCGGCATCGGGCGCGGTGACATCCAGACAGCCATCGAGCGTGTCGAGCACTGCGGCGAACTTTTCCCGGTACAGCCTGCGGTTTTCGCGCACGTGTGTCTCATCTTGCCATGCCGCGATGCTGGCATGTTGATGCTGCAGCGGTAGCGCGCAGCCATGATAGGTGCGGTAGCGCAGGAACTCGGCCAAGAGCGAGGCATCGCCGGCGACAAAGCCGGATCGCAGGCCCGGGGCATTGGAACGCTTCGACAGACTGTGAAACACCAGGCATCGCCGATAATCGGTGTTGCCCATGGCGGCAGCTGCCTGCAGCAGGCCGACCGGTGGTTTGGCCTCGTCGAAATAGATCTCCGAATAGCATTCGTCGGCGGCGATTACGAAGTCATAGCGCTCGGCCAGATCGATCAGCCGTTGCAGTTGCTGCTGCGGCATCACCGCGCCAGTGGGATTGCCCGGCGAGCAAAGATACAGCAGCTGGCAGTCTGTCCAGGTCTGCGGGCTCATGGTGTCAAAGTCCGGCAGGTAGCGGTTCTCGCTCAGGCAGGGCGCGAAGTGCACAGTGGCACCTGCCAATAGCGCTGCTCCCTCGTAGATTTGATAGAAAGGGTTTGGTGACACCACGACGGCGCGCCGTGTGCGGTCTATGACAGCCTGGGCGATGGCGAACAGGGCCTCGCGCGTGCCGTTCACTGGCAGCACATGCTGCTCCGGATCGAGCGATTCGGGTGGTAGGTAGAAACGCCGCGACAACCACGCGCAGATGGCCTGGCGCAGCTCAGGTATCCCCCTGGTCATCGGATAACTGGCGAGACCTGGGCTTAGGTGCCGCTGCAACGCTGCCGTAATGAGTTCAGGTGTGGCATGCTTCGGCTCGCCGATCGACAGCGCGATGTGCGGTCTCGCTGTCGATGAAGCGCCCGCCTTGAGGGCATTCAGTTTCTCGAAGGGATAGGGCTGAAGTTTGTCTAGGTCGGGGTTCATGCGAGCGACGGAAGTTTTACGGGCGCCTGATTATAGGGCACCTCCCACAATCCAACACGGCGCGGCGCGCGCCGGACTTGTGACCGCGCTGGCCGCGGATCGTCGGCGACGCCTGTGAATGCGTCGACGCTGGCCATCGCGCCGGTGCTGGCCCTGCTGTTCGCGGCCTCGTTCTGGGGCGTGGTCTGGTATCCGTCGCGGATCCTCGAAGGCATGGGCATGCACGGTGCCTGGTTGGCTCTGGTAAGTTACGCCGCCGCTTTCCTAGTCTTTACTCCCTTTGTCCGTTTTTCCATTCGGGGCCTGCGCCGGCAGCCCTGGGAGGCCCTGATTCTCGTCCTCAGTGCCGGCTGGACCAATGTCGCGTTCGTGCTGGCGGTGCTGGAAGGCGAGGTCGTTCGGGTCGTTCTGCTGTTCTATCTATCGCCCATCTGGACGGTATTGCTGGGCCGCTGGCTGTTACATGAGCTGCTCGACGGTTACACCTGGGTGATGCTGGGTCTGGGCATCGGTGGCGCCGCCATCATGCTTTGGGATCCTGTGATCGAGGACGTCCCACTGAACCGAGCCGATCTGCTGGCGGCGAGCGCCGGCCTTGCGTTCGCGGTGAACAATGTGATGACGCGCCGGATTACCGAGATTGGAATCCGCGCCAAGACCCACCTGGCATGGTTTGGCGTCATCATCATCGCGACGCTGTTCATATTGTTCCAATCGCCGGCGCTACCCGACGTGGCGCCATTGGCCTGGGCGGGTGCTATAGCCTTGGGAATCGGCGGTTTCATGCTTTCGACACTGGCGGTGGTCTACGGTGTATCTAACATGCCGGTGCAGCGCTCTGCGGTGATTATGCTGTTCGAACTCATCGTCGGCGCAGTCTCGGCCTGGCTGCTGGCGGCTGAGATGATTTCACTGCAGGAGTGGTTAGGGGGCGCGTTGATCATCAGCGCGGCAATGATAGCGGTCTTCAAGGAGGGGTTGCCGATATGAGCGAGGTCATTGGTCTGCACCATGTGAGTCTTGTCGTCGAGGACAGCCGCCGTTCGATGGTCTTTTATCAGGACATTCTCGGTTTGGCCGTCGATGCGACGCGTCCGCAGCTCGGCTTCCCGGGTGTCTGGTTTCGGCTCGGTGATCAGCAGGTCCATTTACTGGAATTGCCGAATCCGGATCCACAAACGGGACGGCCCCCACACGGCGGGCGCGATCGACATACCGCCGTGGCGGTAAGCGACCTGGATGGCTTCATTGCGCGCCTGGATGCGGCCGGGATCCCCTATACCCAGAGCAAGTCTGGACGTCGGGCGCTGTTCTGTCGCGACCCCGACGGCAATGCGTGGGAGCTGATAGAGCAGCGCCTCTAGCCCGAAAATCTCACCGATTTCCTGCTGTGGCCCCCGATACGCTCGTTGCAGCCGGTTCGACGTCGTGTCGGCTACGCCTTCACCGTCTTCCACTCCGTGCACCCCCGCCGCCACAGCGGCGTCTCGGCGCCCTCGTTACGAAAAACGGTGAGATATGCAGGCTAATTGTCCAGGATGTCCCTGAGCGAATCGGCGATCGCGCGCAGCCGATCCGGGTCGGTGATCGGTTGGTTTTGGCGATCAGTGATCGCAAAGGTGTCCTGCGCCTCGGCGCCGGCCGTCGCGATGCGTGCGTTGGATAGCCGCAGCTTGTGGGCCGCGAAGGCCTGGCCGACCAGACGCAGTAGCCCAGGCCTGTCACTCGTCTTCAGTCTGAGTAATGTCAGCATCCGGCCTTCGTCCAGTTCAAACTGAATGTCCGATGCGGTCTGGAAGGGCCGGAGCTGACGTGGGATGCGGGGTCTGCCCTGCGGCGGCTCGCTGCTGTTGAGGCCATCCTCCATAAAGTACTTGATTCCCAGCACCCGTTCCTCGCCGACGATCTGGCTACCATCCTCTTCCAGGACCAGATAGGTGCTTATACTCAAACCTTGAGGTGTCGTCTGAACACGTGCGCTGAGGACGTTCAGACCCAACTGGTCAAGCAGCGCTGCAGAGTGGGCGAACAACTCGTCGCTGTCGGGTCCGTAGACGCAGATGTCGGTACAGCGATGTACCGGATCCGCGCGCAGATCCACTTGCAGGCAATCGAAAATCTTGCCCGGTGGCCAAAGGAGTCTTGTGTGCCAGGCGACCGCATCCGCTGAATTCTGCAGAAAATAGTCTGTGCTCAGGGACATCCACAGCAGGTTGAGCTGGTCGTGGTCGTAGCCCTGCTTCAGCAGTTGAGCCCGTGCCTCGGCCTGACGCTCGGTGATGACCTCGTCCTGCTCCTGCGGTTGGTCGAGGCCACGCTCCAGGGCGGCGCTGGTGCGCGAGTGGAGATGATCCAATAGCGCTGCCTTCCACGAGTTCCAGCGCCCCGGGTTGGTCCCGCGCATGTCGGCAACTGTCAACAGATACAGGTAGTCCAGGCGCATCTGACTGCCCACCATCTGCGCAAAATCTTGGATGATGTCTGGGTCATCGATATCCCGGTGTTGGGCGGTCGAAGACATGACCAGGTGTTTTTTCACCAGCCAAGCGACCAGGTCGGCATCAAACGCGGACAAACCGTGTTTCACGCAGAACTCGCGCGCATCCTCGGCACCGAGATCGGAGTGATCGCCGCCGCGGCCCTTGGCGATATCGTGGAATAGGCCGGCCAGGTAAAGAAGTTCGGCCTTGGGGATCCGCGCAAATACCTGGTTGCAGCGCGGGCATTCTGACGCATGCTTTTGCAGCGCGAAGCGGCGCATGTTGCGAATCACCATCAGGATGTGTTCATCGACGGTGTAGACGTGGAACAGGTCGAACTGCATAAGCCCTGTCACGGCATGAAAGGCTGGGAGGTAGCGCATCAGGATGCCATAGCGGTGCATACGCCGAGTCGCGTGGGTCAGCCCCTCGCGCTGCCTGAAGATTTCAAGAAAGAGTGCGCGCGCGCGGATGTCTCTGCGGAAACGTTCGTCAATGAGATGCCTGTGCGCACGGATTAGTCGAATGGTGCTGGCGCGCACGCCCAGGAGTTGGGAATTCTGTTGCAGGATCAGAAACAACTCGAGCATGGCCAGTGGGTAGCGGGCGAATATCCCGGAATTCACCACCTCCAGATAGCCGCTGCGCGCCTGGAAGCGGCGGTTGATCGGCACCGGGTTGCCCAGCTGGTTGTCCAACAGAATCGCCTCTTCGAAAAGCTGCAGGAGCATCTCGTTCAGGCGCTGCATTTCCATCACCCTGCGGTAGTAGTCCTGCATGAATTGCTCGACGGCAAGATTTGTATTCGCGTCGGTATAGCCGAATTGATTGGCCAGCACCCGCTGATACTCGAACAACAGGCGGTCTTCGTGACGACCTGTCAACAGGTGCAGCGCATAGCGAATGCGCCAAAGGTGCTCTTCGCCACGTTTGAGTTGCCGATATTCCTGGTCGTTCAGAAAGCCATGCTCGACC
>JASFJQ010000236.1:0-4540 GCA_050121305.1 Chromatiaceae bacterium | reverse complement strand
GACAGCAGCTGCTGCAAGGCCATCGACCAGGGGGCGTGCACACGCGCGCCGAACGGTGACAGGATGCACAGCCGCCAGTCGCCAAGCTCGTCGCGGAAGCGCTCGACCGTGATGCTGCGGTCGGTCGGCAGACCGCCGGTGTGTCTCTTCTGCTCGGCGATGTAGTCCGCCAGATTGGCGGCCGCATTGGCATCCAGCCCGGCCGCGGTCTGCAGCCAGTCCACCGCCTTCGCCGGCTTCATGGCGCCGACCTCGCGCACGAAGGCGCCCAGCGCGCGGCCCAGTTCGATCGGCCGCCCCGGTCCATCGCCGCGCCAGAACGGCAGCTTGCCCGGCTCACCCGGCGCCGGCGATACGATCACCCGGTCGCGCGTGATCTCCTCGACCCGCCAGGTGGTGGCACCGAGCAGGATGTTCTCGCCCGGTCGGGTCTCGAACACCATCTCTTCATCGAGCTCGCCGAGGCGCCCGCCCTCGGGTCCCAGGGTCACCAGGTAGTTGCCGCGGTCGGGGATGGTCCCGGCGTTCATCCGCGAGACCATCGCGGCGCCGCGGCGCGGCCGCAGTTCATCGCTGGTCCGGTCCCAGGCGAGCAGCGGTCGCAGATCGGCGAAGTCCTGCGAGGGATAGTGACCGCTGAGCATCTCGACCACGGCCCGAAGTGCATCCGCGGAGAGCCGCTGGAACGGATAGGCGCGCTGCACCAGCGCCTCGATCGCATCCACCGTGATCGGCGCATCACAGCACATCGCGACGATCTGCTGCGCCAGCACGTCCAGCGCGTTCTGCGGCACCCGGATGGATTCGATGTCGCCGGCCAACATGCGCTGTGCGATCACCGTGCTCTCGAGCAGGTCGCCACGGAACTTGGGGAAGATGCGCCCCACGCTCTGTTCGCCGACCTGGTGGCCCGCGCGCCCGACGCGCTGCAGGCCACGCGCGACCGAGCCCGGCGACTCGACCAGGATCACGCGGTCGACCGCGCCCATATCGATGCCCAGCTCCAGCGAGCTGGTCGCGACGATGCCCTTGATCAGGCCCTGCTTGAGGCCCTCCTCGATCTCGGCACGCCGTTCGTGCGAGACGCTGCCGTGGTGCGAGCGCACGACCTCCTGTTCGGCGAGCTCGTTCAGCCGCTGGGTCAGGCGCTCGCACAGACCTCGGCTGTTGACGAAGATGATGGTGGCCCGGTTGTCCCGGACCTGCTGCAGCAGCTGCGGGTAGATCGCCGGCCAGATGCCGCGCTCGGGCGGCTGCGGGGTGCCGATCTCGCGGCTGTACAGTTCGCCCAGGATCGAACCACTGCGCCGCGCCGGCGCGGCATTGGTCACATTCTCCATGTCCGGCACCGGCACCCTGACCTGAAGATCGATGTTCGGGCGGGCCGAGAGATCGACCGTCTCGACCGGTCGCGGGCCGCCGAGAAAGCGCGCCACCTCGTCCAGCGGCCGCACCGTCGCAGACAACCCGATACGCTGCGGATCGCTGGCACAGGACTCCGCGAGGCGCTCCAGCGACAGTGCCAAATGGACCCCCCGCTTGGTCGGTGCCAGCGCATGGATCTCGTCGACGATCACGGTGTGCACCGAGCGCAGGGTCTCGCGGGCCTTGGAACCGAGCAGCAGAAACAGCGACTCCGGCGTCGTGACCAGGATGTCGGCGGGCGACTTGGCCTGGCGCTGACGTGCCTTCTGGGGCGTATCGCCGGTGCGGATATCGACGCCGACGTCACGCACCGGCTGCTCGAGCGCGGCGGCCTTGTGCCTGATACCGACCAGCGGGGCCCGCAGATTCCGCTCCACGTCGTAGACCAGCGCCTTGAGCGGCGAGATGTACAGGACCCGCACCCCGGCTGGGGCGTCCGTAGGCAGCGTCAGGCAATAGTCGATCGCGGCCAGGAAGGCCGCGAGCGTCTTGCCGCTGCCGGTCGGCGCCACCAGCAGCGCATGCTTGCCCCCGGCAATCGCACGCCACCCCTGCTGCTGCACCGCGGTCGGCACCGCAAAGGTCTCGTTGAACCAGCTGCGGGTCGCCGCACTGAACGGGCTGGGCGCCTTCAACGACCGTCACCCGCAAGGCGGGCATCGAACAGCACTGCACCGTCGGCCTTGCGAAACAGTGCCGTCAACAGCGCTATCCGTTGCGCCTGGGCCCCGGCACCCTGTACCTGACTGAGGCGCTGGAAGGCCTGGTCGGTCTCCTCGACCGACAGGTCCGCCGTCCCCGCGGGTTCTACGCCGAGCTTCTTGAGCAATGCCTGGCCGAGGCCAATCCGACCCTGCGGCAGCGTGCCCATCAGGTAGCAGACGCCCGGACGGATCTCCGCCTGCGTCAGCTGGCGCAGGCAAGCAGCCAACGTTTCCGCCTTCTGCAGGCGGCTGCGGGTTGCGCCGACGGCGTCGGATGCGGCTACCAGGGTGGAGAGATGCATGGCTGTTCGACTGACTTGCGCGGCGCGACGCGCCATCGTCTACAAAACATGCGCAGTCTACTTTGCCACCGAGAGGCAAACACCCGCGCCCGGTCTGGGTAATCCCGTCGAACGCTAAAGAATCCGGCCGACATCAGGAGCCGATTCGATATACTGAGCCCTTCCTGTGCGACGCCCGGAGACAACCATGGCCGACCTCCCGATGCACTATCAGACGTCATATCGCTGGCAGAAGGACGCCGCCGCGGGCCTCACATGCATCGAGGGACACGCCGACCTGCCGGTCGGCACGCCGCACGACGCCGATCGCTTCTGTCCGGAGCATCTGCTTATCGCCACGGCCGAGGTCTGCCTCGCCAACTATGTCCTGCTGATCGCCGAGCGGTCCCGACTGGATGTGCTCGATTATCGCTCGAGCGCCGAGGGCGAACTGGAGCGCGAGGAAGGTGCCGGCTATCGCTTCAAGCGCATCCTGATCCGCCCGGAGATCACGGTCGGCAGCGGTGCCGAATCGCTCGCCGAGCGCGTGCTCGAGAAGGCCCACAGGTCGTGCCTGATCGCGCGCTCGCTGCGCTGCCCGGTGGATATCGAGCCGTCGATCCATGCCTAATGCTGAATCGATATCCTTGGTAGCTCACTGCCCCTGGGCGATCTCGCGATAGAGTTTTCCACGGCGTATCAACCATTTCTCGAACTCGACCACGGGGAGGACCACGGCGGCAAAGGCGAGGCACTGGGCGAGCTCGCCAAGCGACAGGGCCTGGGTGTTGAACACGCCCTGCAGAAAGGGCACATAGGTCACCATCAGCTGCAGCACGAAGGTCAAGGCCACCGCACCCAGCAGCGGCAGATTGGAAAACAGTCCGATGGTGAGCAACGACTCGCGCTCCGAGCGGATCACCAGCACGTGAAACAGCTGGGCGAAGGTCAGGGTGTTGAACACCATGGTCTGCCAGTGGCCGGAGCCCGCGTGGTAAGACCAGGCCTGGGCGGCAATCGACAGCGCCCCGATCAGCAGGCCGACCCCGAGCATGTGCCAACCCATGCCGTGGGCGAAGATCGATTCGTTCGGCGGTCTTGGCGGACGCTGCATAACGCCCGGCTCGCGCGGCTCGAAAGACAGTGCGAGCCCGGGCAGCCCATCGGTGACCAGGTTGATCCACAGGATCTGGATAGGCAACAGTGGTATGGGCAGACCGAGCAGAGGGGCGAGGAACAGCGTCCAGATCTCGCCCGAGTTGCTGGTCATGGTGTAGCGGATGAACTTGCGGATGTTGTCGAAGATCCGCCGGCCCTCCCTGACCGCGGCGACGATGGTCGCGAAATTGTCGTCCAGGAGCACCATGTGTGCCGCCTCGCGCGCGACGTCGGTACCGACGACACCCATGGCCACCCCGATGTTGGCGCGGCGCAGCGCCGGCGCGTCATTGACGCCGTCGCCGGTCATCGCGACGAACTCGCCCTGTCGCTGCAGCCCCTCGACGATGCGGATCTTCTGCTCGGGCGCAACGCGCGCAAAGACCGGCGTATCGGCAATCCGTGCATCCAGTTCGGCATCGGACAGCGCCGCCAGTTGCTGACCGGTCAACAGCCGGTCGCTCGCGGTAGCGATGCCGAGGCGCTCGGCGATCGCCAATGCGGTGACCGGGTGGTCGCCCGTGACCATGACCGGTCGGATGCCGGCACCGCGACAGGCAGCGACCGCCTCCAGCACCTCCGGTCGCGGCGGATCCATCAGCGCCACGAGACCGATGAACACCAGATCGGCCTCGAGCTTGTCGCTATCGAGCGTCTCCGGGAGTGCCTGCCAATCCCGATACGCCAGCGCGAGCACGCGATAGCCGTCGGCCGCCAGATCCTCCGCATCCTGCAACACCGCGTCGGGCGCAAACTCCGCGGCACCGGCCTCACCGTCGGCGCCGACGGAGGTCGTGCAACGCGGCAACAGTGCCTCTGGTGCACCCTTGGTGAACGCGCGCAGGCCGCCGTGCCGTTGATGCACCGTAGTCATCATCTTGCGATCGGCATCGAACGGCAGTTCGGCCACGCGCGGCGACGCCGCGCGCAGGGCCGCGGCGTCCCGCCCGCTGTCGATCACCGCCTGGAGCA
>JASFJQ010000235.1:0-4541 GCA_050121305.1 Chromatiaceae bacterium | reverse complement strand
TTGGGCAAGACGGGGCCGTGGCGACGACGTCGCGACGGCCCCACCGTCCTTACCTGGAAACGTGCTCCACCATGCGCAGCATATTGCAGGTGTAGCCGTACTCGTTGTCGTACCAAGCCACGACTTTGACAAAGGTCTCATCCAACTGGATGCCCGCGCCGGCATCGAAGATCGACGGCGTATTGCGCCCACGAAAATCGGTCGCGACCACTTTGTCCTCGGTGTAATCGAGCACGCCGGCCAAATCTCCGGACGCGGAGGCGGCCTTCATCGCGGCGCATATATCGTCGTAGCTCGCACCTTTGTCGAGTTCGACGGTCAGGTCGACGACGGAGACGTCCGAGGTAGGCACGCGGAAGGCCATACCGGTGAGTTTGCCGTTCAGCTCCGGCAACACCTTGCCGACGGCCTTGGCGGCCCCGGTCGACGAAGGGATGATGTTTTCCAGAATGCCGCGACCGCCGCGCCAGTCTTTCATCGACGGGCCATCCACGGTCTTCTGGGTAGCGGTTGCCGCATGCACGGTAGTCATCAGGCCCCGCTTGATGCCCCAATTGTCGTGCAATACCTTGGCAACAGGCGCGAGACAGTTGGTGGTGCAAGATGCCGCCGAAACGATGGCCTGGCCGGCATAGGTGTCATGGTTGACGCCATAGACGAACATCGGCGTCGCGTCCTTCGACGGCGCGCTCTGAACCACCTTCTTGGCACCGGCGTCGATGTGCTTCTGGCAGGTCTCCTCGGTCAGGAAGAAACCGGTACATTCGATGACCAGATCTGCACCGATGTCACCCCACTTAAGGTTGGCCGGATCGCGCTCTGCGGTCAGGCGGATCTGCTTGCCGTTGACGATCATGTGATTGCCCTCGACCCCGATCTCGCCATTGAAGTTACCGTGCACAGAGTCGTATTTGAGCATGTAGGCGAGGTACTCCGGGTCCAGTAGGTCGTTGATACCGACGACCTCAATACCGGGGAAATCTTTGGCGATCGCGCGAAATGCCATGCGGCCGATGCGGCCAAAACCGTTGATACCTACTTTGATTGTCATTTCAATAATCTCCTCGAAGGGTTACGCAGTCGTGGGAAAATGCGTTTGTGGCGAGGCGGCCGAGCGTCGACGCGGGCGGCCGCCTTGTTGGATACGTCTAGCCCGCGACCTCATCGATCGCCTTGCCGATGTTCTCCGCGGTGAAACCAAACTGCTTGAACAATTCACCTGCCGGCGCCGATTCACCGAAGGTGTCTATACCTACGACCTTGCCGCTGGCGCCCACATACTTCCACCATGCGTCGGTGGAGGCCGCCTCGACGGCGACACGGGCCGTAACGGCTGCCGGGAGTACCGATTCCTTGTACGCCGCATCCTGGGCGTCGAAGATACTGGTGCAGGGCATAGAGACCACCCGAACCTGCTTTTTACTGGCAGCGGCGGCCTCCATCGAAATCCCGACCTCCGAGCCGGTAGCGATGACGATCACATCCGGCGTGCCGTCGCAGTCACGCAAGACATAGCCGCCGCGCTCGATATTGGCAATCTGCACGGCATCACGCGGCTGGAACGGCACACCCTGGCGCGTGAAGGCGAGGCAGGTAGGGCCATCCTGCTTTTCGATGGCCTTGCGCCAGGCGACCGCCGTCTCGACTGTGTCGCAAGGGCGCCATACGTCCATGCGCGGAATCATGCGCAGGGTCGGGATCTGCTCCACTGCCTGATGGGTTGGGCCATCTTCACCCAGGCCGATAGAGTCGTGCGTGAAGACGAAGATCGAGCGAATCTTCATCAGGGCCGCCATGCGCAGCGCATTGCGCGCATATTCCGAGAACATCAAAAAGGTCGCGCCGAACGGAATAAACCCACCGTGCAGCGAGATTCCGTTGACTATGGCGGCCATACCGAACTCTCGAACGCCGTAGTTGATGTAGTTCGCTGCAGGCTTTTCAGCCCGCATTGGCCGGTGTCCCGACCACTCGGTGAGATTAGACCCACCCAGGTCGGCCGACCCACCGAACAACTCCGGCAACGACGGCGCATAGGCCTCGATCGCGTTGAGCGACGCCTTGCGCGTCGCGGGAGAGTCCGCCTCCTCGTTGCATTTGGCGACGAAGGCGTCAGCAACGCTGGCCCATTCGGCCGGCAACTCGCCCGCCATACGCCGTTTGAACTCGGCGGCCAGTGCCGGATGTGCCTTTTCGTAGGCGACGAATTTCTCGTTCCATGCGGCCTCGGCGGCGGCACCCTTCTCTCTGGCATCCCAGCCCCGGTAGATCGCCGATGGCACCTCGAAGGCGGCGTGATCCCAGCCCAGCGCGGCCTTGGTGAGATTGATCTCGTCCTGGCCCAGCGGTGCGCCGTGGCAGGCGTGGCTACCGGCCTTGTTGGGAGAACCGAAGCCGATGGTGGTCTTGCAGCAGATCAGCGTCGGTTTGTCGGTCATCGCCTTGGCAAATTCCATCGCCTTTTCAATCGCCGCCGGATCATGACCGTCGACGTCCGGAATTACGTGCCAGCCGTAGGCCTCGAATCGCTTTGGCGTGTCGTCCGTGAACCAGCCTTCGACGTGGCCGTCGATCGAGATGCCATTGTCGTCCCAGAACGCGATCAGCTTGCCAAGCCCCAGCGTACCCGCCAGCGAGCAGGCCTCATGCGAAATACCTTCCATGAGGCAGCCGTCGCCCAAAAACACATAGGTATGATGATCGACGATGTCGTGGCCGTCCTTGTTGAACTCAGCGGCCAGCGCGCGTTCGGCGATCGCCATGCCCACCGCGTTGGTGATCCCCTGACCGAGCGGCCCGGTGGTAGTCTCGATACCCGGCGCATAGCCGTACTCGGGATGTCCAGGCGTCTTGGAGTGCAGCTGACGGAAGCTCTTCAGATCGTCCAGCGTCAGGTCGTAGCCACTGAGATGCAGGAGGGAGTAAATCAGCATGGATCCGTGGCCGTTCGACAACACGAAACGATCGCGATCGGCCCAGCCTGGATTGGCCGGATTGTGCTTCAGGTGGTCGTTCCACAGCACCTCGGCTATGTCCGCCATACCCATGGGGGCACCCGGATGACCAGAGTTGGCTTTCTGAACGGCGTCCATGCTCAACGCGCGGATCGCGTTGGCAAGTTCTCTGCGTGAGGACATGAGTCCCTCCTATCGAAGGCTTTACTTAGTGAATTCTTCGCCGCCGCCGAGCAGCCGACGGCGAGGTAAATCGTGTGTTTCGGGCCTCGCGCGGCGTGCCATCTGTCCGCAGATTCCGCGTCTTCGCAAAATTCTTCGCTAGAGACGTTACCTAGTGGCGACTGATGGCTTAAAAAAGGTCGGGTATTCTGACCCAGTCGCTAGATGGCGGGCAACAAGGGTTTCCCCGAATATTCCAATACGCCCATAACCAAACGGAATTGGCGCCAGGGAAAACGCTAGGAGTTTGTTTTGAAAGGATTTTATCGGGCGCTACGCGATCCACTTGATGGAACAGCCCATGCTCGGAATCTGCTCGGCCGGGCCCTGCCCGGTCTCTGCAACCCGCTTCATCGCCTCGAACAGATCACGCCGCGCATCGGCCGGGGCGGCCTCTTTGCGGCTCGCGTCGAGCCGACCACGGTACTGCAATTCACCGGCGGCGTTGTAACCGAAGAAATCGGGCGTGCAGACTGCACCGTAGGCCTTGGCGACCTGCTGATCCTCGTCCAGCAGATAGGCGAAAGGAAATTCATGCCGCCGCGCGACGGCGCGCATGTTGTCGAAAGAGTCTTCGGGATAGTCCGTCGGGTCATTGGACATTATCGCCACGCTATTTACTCCAAGCGACTTGAGCTCCGTGGCATCGCGGATGATGCGATCGAGCACCGCCTTGACGTAGGGGCAATGGTTGCAGATGAACATGACCAGCAGGCCTTTCTCACCCATGCACTGATCGCGGGTCCAACGGCGACCGTCGACACCGGGGAGATCGAAGTCCGGGGCGGCCTTGCCGAACTCACAGACTGGTGTTTCGAGTGAAACCATTGGGGATTCCTTTTCTTTTCGGAGCCCGGATTCTTTCAGAATGCGTGCAGCCGCTCAAGCATGTAAAATCCCGCGCCCTGACCGTCCACGATCTGCACAAGGCAGAAACACTGCATTCTCAGGAGTAGGCAATGTCGCGCGATTTCATCTTCACCTCCGAATCAGTCTCTGAGGGGCATCCCGACAAAATGGCTGATCAGGTCTCCGATGCCATCCTCGACGCCATCCTTGCCGAGGACCCGCACGCCCGTGTGGCCTGCGAAACCCTGTTCAAGACAGGCATGGCAATCATCGCCGGTGAAATCACTACGACGGCCAAACCCGACTACGAACGGATCATCCGGCAGACCATCCGAGAGATCGGCTACACCAGTTCCGAAATGGGCTTCGACGCCGAAAGTTGCGCGGTGCTGTCAGCAATCGGCGTGCAGTCGCCGGACATCAATCAGGGGGTCGATCGCGCGCGGCCGGAAGATCAGGGCGCCGGGGATCAGGGCCTGATGTTTGGCTACGCGACGAACGAGACCGAGGCGCTGA
>JASFJQ010000234.1:0-4577 GCA_050121305.1 Chromatiaceae bacterium | reverse complement strand
CCGGGCAATTTCAGTCTAGGAACCAACACCAGTCTGACGTAGACACGATTTGGTAAAAATTCACTGCGTCTGTTTACAAAGGGTTTACATGTCTGCGCGGGATTCAGCTGGTAGGCTGTTTGGGTATACAGACGATCCTTTGTCAAAGGCCGGCACAGGGTGCCGACAACAAAGAGGCCATGTCTCCAGCGGGAGAGCCCATGAACGAAAAGGCACGCATCCTGGTCGTGGAAGACGAGGTCGCGATTCGTACCGGTCTTATCGACGTCTTGACCTATCACGGCTACGAGGCCGCGTATGCAGTGGAAGGTGATGAGGGCCTGCGCATGGCGCTGGGTGGTCGTTTTGATCTCGTCTTACTCGACGTCATGTTGCCGGGCATGGATGGCTTCCGGATATGCCAGCGTATCCGTGAGCAACGACCTGACCAGGCCGTGATCATGCTCACCGCGAAGACCGATGACGATGACATCGTTCGCGGCCTCTCATTGGGTGCGGATGACTATGTCGCCAAGCCGTTTTCGGTTACTCAGTTGCTGTTGCGGGTGCAGGCCGTACTGCGCCGGGTGCGCCCGGCTCTGCCATCGGCCAAACACATCAGGCTGCGCGACGGGCTCGCGCTGGATGTCTTGAACCTGTCGGGCAGCCGCGATGGCGAGACGCTTGGTTTCACGCGACGCGAGATGGAGGTGCTGAGTTATCTGTACACCAATCGAGAACGTCCGGTCTCGCGTGAAGAATTACTCAGCCGTGTGTGGGGCTATGCGCGAGAGCTGGATATCGAGACCCGGACGGTCGATATTCATATCGCGAAACTGCGGCGCAAGATCGAGACGGATCCGAAGTCGCCGAAACACCTGTTGACGGTGCGAGGCGCCGGCTACCGTCTGGTCGGCGATTGACATGTGGCGCATCGCCGCTAACCGATCGAGCAGAGACCGTTTGCGCTGGTTGCTGGTTCTGTTCTTCATTGCGCTGGCCATTCCCAGTGCGGTGCTGACCTGGCAGGCACACAGTCGCCTGCAGTGGGAGAGTTTTTACCAATACCAACTGCTTGCGGAGGGACTGGTCGGACGCATCGACCGGCGTGTGCGCGAAATGATCGCCACCGAAGAGGCGCGCGCGTTCACTGAATACCGTTTTCTCGTGGCAGAGGGTGCGTCTGTGGCCGACTCTCTGCAGCGTTCACCCTTGTCTGGCTTCCCGGCAATTAGCGAAATTCCCGGGCTCCTCGGATATTTCCAGGTGGATGCGGACGGGCGCTTCAGCACGCCCCTGCTGCCGGACGATCCGGAGCAGTCGGCGCTCGCCTACGGCATCACCGATACGGAACTGCGCGAACGGCAGGCAGTGCGTGAGCGCCTGTTGCAGATCCTCAGTCAGGAAGGATCCTTACCCGACGAGCAAGCGGCCGAGACGGCGTTGAAGGGCGGCTTGGCGCCCGCCAGTGAAGAGTCGGTAGAGGATCGACGGGGGCGTCAAGCGGAGATGGCCCCGGCGGCTGTATCCGTGCTGAAGGACGAGGGGCCCATGGGTGTCCCCGGGCTGTCATCCCGGGCGCCTCAGGCTGGCTCTCCAGCGACAGCGACTTCGACTATGCCGGGGCAACAAACGGCCACCGAGGTGCAGGAACAAAAACTCGCTCAGGCCGCATTCGAACGTCTCAGTGAAGAGTCGTCGCGCCTGCGCAAGTCAAACAAGCAACCGGCATCGGCTGGCAATATCGGGCGGGTCGACGAACTCAAGCTGGACCAGGCCTTCGATGCAGACCAGGCGAAGCTGCAGGCGCGGCGCCCATTGCCGCGCTTCAAGGAACGCGTGGAGTTGGATACGGTGCGACGTGAACAAAGCCCGTTGCCGGTACCGGTTGAGGCCGCGCGCCGTTCCGATGACGCAGAGCACGACGCGGAAGCCATGGCCGCAGCGCCGGCACTAGTGCGCATCTTCGAGAGCGAGGTAGACCCGTTCGCGTTCGACCAGGTCGGCAGCGACTATTTCGTGCTCTACCGCAAGGTCTGGCGCGACGGGCAGCGGTTTATTCAAGGCGCGGTGATCGAGAAGGCCACGTTGTTGCGCGAGTTGGTCGAAGCGCCCTATCGTGACACCACACTGGCCGGCATGAGTCGTCTGGGAATCGTTTTCGGTGCAGAAATCCTGTCTGCACTGGGCGGGCAACAGGGTCGCGATTATCTTTCGAGCACCGAACAGCTATCGGGTACTCTGCTGTTCCGCGGCAGGTTGTCGTCGCCGTTGGATCAACTGGAACTGATCCTCTCGGTGACCCGGATACCATCGGGTACTGCCGGCCGCCTGGTGATCTGGGTCGCGATGATTCTGGGCCTGGTGCTGAGCAGCGGCCTGTTGCTGATGTATCGTCTCGGGGTCAAGCAGATCGAACTGAACCGCCAGCAGCAGGATTTTGTCTCTGCGGTCAGCCATGAACTCAAGACGCCTCTGACCTCGATCCGAATGTACAGCGAGATGCTGCGCGAGGGCTGGACCGACGAGGCGCGCCGACGTGACTATTACGCGTTCATTAACGACGAGAGCGAGCGCCTCTCCCGTCTGATCTCCAATGTTCTGCAACTAGCGCGGATGAGCCGTGACGAGCTCAAAGTCGAGCTGCGCCCGACCTCGGTCTCCCAGTTGATGGATGCGGTGGAATCCAAGGTGAGGACACAGGTCGATCACGCCGGTTTTGCGTTACAGCTCCGTTACAGTGAACCAGCCGAGACCAAGATACTGGCGGTCGACAATGACGCCTTCGCCCAGATCATGATCAACCTCGTGGACAACGCACTGAAATTTTCGGCCCACGCCGAACAACGACTGATTACCATCGATGCGAGCGCCTCGGATGACGGCTACGTAGCGTTCAGTGTCCGTGATCGTGGACCCGGCATCCCGCGCGATCAGATGAAGAAGATCTTCCAACTCTTCTATCGCTCTGAGAACGAACTTACCCGTGAGACAGTGGGTACCGGCATCGGGCTCGCCCTGGTGCATCGCCTGACGAGCGCGATGGGCGGCGAGGTAGATGTCGTCAATCGCAATCCGGGTGCCGAGTTTCGCGTCCGTTTTCCGACCCTTACTGGGCCCTCGAGCCAATCAACCGAGGCTAATCGTCATTGAATGAGGTGTTCCGCCCAACATCATGCAGCAATGCGTTCCGTGGGTATTTTCGATGAGAGAGGGCGGTGACAATGAGTCTGGTTATTATTCTCGTTCGTCTCCGACCCCTTCGATATTCTGCAGCTCTTCGTGCCAGCCACGGTCCAGGCCGAACTCGAAGGTGTGGATGCGCAGACCCTCCGGAAACGCCTCTTTGAGGCGACGCTCGAATTCTGCGTAGACCTCAGCCTTGTGTTGCTGCACGTTGTAGTCCCGGCTGGATACGTCAACACCCTCTACATCGAGCTCCATCTTCAACTCGATTTCCGGCGCCATCTGTATTCTGATTCTCGCCATAGCTCTGCTCCTCTCTGTTGATAATTAAGCATGTAGCAGAGGAATCATCAAAAGCGCCACGATATTGATGATCTTGATCAAAGGATTGATCGCCGGGCCTGCGGTGTCCTTATAGGGATCCCCGACGGTATCGCCGGTTACCGAGGCCTTGTGCGCCTCCGAACCCTTGCCCCCGTGATTGTCGTCTTCGATAAACTTCTTGGCGTTATCCCAGGCGCCGCCGCCGGTCGTCATCGAGATCGCGACGAATAGGCCAGTGACAATCGAGCCCAGTAGTACACCGCCCAGTGCCTGCGGGCCCAGCAGCAATCCGACGAGTAGCGGTACGGCGATAGGCAGCAGAGAGGGCAGGATCATCTCCTTGATCGCGGACCGTGTAAGCATATCGCCCGCACGTGAATAATCCGGTTTGGTCTCCCGCGTCATGATCCCGGGCAGCTCTTTGAACTGGCGGCGTACCTCGCGGACGATGCCGCCCGCGGCACGGCCGACCGACTCAAGTCCCATGGCGCCGAACAGATAGGGCACCAGTCCGCCGATAAACAGGCCGACAATGACCAGATGATTGGAAAGGTCGAAAGTCAGTGCACTGCCGGTATGCGCGGCGAGTTCACGTGTGTAATCCGAAAACAACACCAGTGCAGCCAACGCGGCCGATCCGATCGCATAACCTTTGGTGACCGCCTTGGTGGTATTACCCACGGCGTCGAGCGCGTCGGTGGTGTTGCGTATCTCGCCGGGTAGTTCGGCCATCTCGGCGATGCCACCTGCGTTGTCGGTAATGGGTCCGTAGGCGTCTATCGCGACCACAATGCCGGTCATGGACAACATTGCGGTGGCGGCGACGGCGATGCCATACAGTCCGCCCAAATGAAAGGCCGCTAGAATTCCGATGCAGATGGTGATCAGTGGGGCAGCGGTAGAGCGCATGGACAGCGCCAGCCCGGCGATGATGTTAGTGGCATGCCCGGTCGTTGACGCAGACGCCAGGTGGCGAACCGGCTTATAGGCCGTCGACGTGTAGTAGTCCGTGACTACTACCAGTGCTGCGGTTACCAATAGCCCGACCAGTGCGCTGCCGAATAAGCCGTTGGCATCCACGCCTTCGA
>JASFJQ010000233.1:0-4580 GCA_050121305.1 Chromatiaceae bacterium | reverse complement strand
CCCACCCAATACACCGATACCAACCGCCGCGCCCAGCGCACCCAGGCCCAGCATCAAGCCAGCGGCGATGTACAGAATGGCATTAGCGAGTTCCATGATTTACTCCCGTGTTGGTAAGTTTCTAGAGCGTAACAAACTAGTGGCTTTCTTGATGCGCCATATCCAGGTAAACGATGGTGAGCACCATAAAGATGAACGCCTGCAGCGTGATAATGAGGATGTGGAACACCGCCCAGACAAACTGCAGTAAACCGCCGGATATGCCGAGCACCAGTCCGCCCCCGTACATCAAAGCGATCAGGATGAAGATCATCTCGCCGGCATAAAGGTTGCCGAATAGCCGCAGCGACAGCGAGATCGGCTTGGCCAGCAGGTTAATTCCCTCCAGCAGGAGGTTGGCCGGCATACCCCATTTTCCGAACGGATGGAGGGTCAGTTCGCCGGCAAAACCGCCGACACCCTTCACCTTGATGCTGTAATAAATGATCAAACCGAAGACCATCAACGACATTCCGAAGGTCGCGTTCGGATCTGTGGTGGGCACTATCTTCAGGAAATGGATGCCAATCAGCGAGGCCAGCCAGGGCACAAGGTCCACTGGGATCAGATCCATCAGGTTCATCAGGAATATCCAGATGAAGATCGTCAGCGCCAAAGGCGCGACCAGCGGATTCCGCTCGCACGCAGTGCTGCGCACATTGTCCTGGACGAAGCCGACGATGGCCTCAACCATGTTCTGCGCCGTACCGGGCACCCCGGAGGTAGCGGCCTTGCCGACCTTGTAGAAGAAATACAGAAAAAGGCTGCCAAGCAGTATGGAGAAGAACATCGTATCCAGGTGGATCGCCCAGAAGCCCATCTCAGCGGCCTCCGCAGAGCTGTGAGCGACACCCCAACCATGTTCGGGATGGTTGCCAAAGGTCAGGTTGGTCAGGTGGTGCTTGATGTATTCAGCGGAGGTCTGCGTCTCGGAGCCAGCCATCTTCTGTTCTCGGTTGCGTTCAGCCAGCGATGCGATTCGCCAGCAACGGAGGAAAAACCTGTACCACCAAAAAGCCCCCAAACAGGGCGAGCGGGCTCACCGGTTTCAGCCAGACGATCGCGCCCAGGAATACCGCGGCGATAAGCGTCAACTTCAACACCTCACCGCCGTATATCTGCGCCAACAACCGCCCCGGCTGGTCTGCGCGATAGCCCCCGAACACCCAATAGGCGAACAAGGCGTTGGCAATCGTGGCCGTCGCCCCGCCGATAAGCGCGAACAAGGCTGGCCGCAGACCGAACGGCAGTCCGAGCAGCGTAACAGCCAGGGTGGCGACCACCTGCGCGATCAGGATCTGCTTGGCCCGATGAGCATCAAGGTTTTGCATACGCTGCATGCCCGCGCTGCCGATCGAGCCTAACTAGAGCGCGCGAAGTATAAGAATTAGGCTGTATAAGGTCAAACGATCGTCTGATTAACTAACTCAAGGATAACCCTAGAAAAACGCCGAGACTGACCGTTTAGCGGATATGGTCGAGGATTCCCTCAAGCTCCTCGAGGTTGTTGTAGCTGATCACCAGCCGCCCGGTACCACCTGCACCCTGCTGTAGAGAGACCTTGGCCCCCAGGCGATCGGTCAGGTCGGACAGCAGGCGACGTACATCGGGGTCTTCCTCGACCGGCTCAGCGGAGGGTTTGGGGGGCTGTGACAGGCGCCGTACCAAGGCCTCGGTCTCGCGCACCGACAACCCTTTGGCGGCCACCTTGGTCGCGGCCGCTGTCTGCGTTGCGCCCTGCAGCGCGAGCAAGGCCCTGGCGTGCCCCATTTCAATTTCACCGCGCTCGACCATCTCCTTGACCTCGGGATTCAGATCGAGCAGGCGGATCAGATTGGTGACCGTGGTGCGCGACTTGCCGACCGCCTGCGCGACCTGCTGATGGGTCAGATCGAATTCATTCAGCAAGCGATGCAGGGCGCCAGCCTCCTCCAGCGGATTGAGATCGTCGCGCTGAATATTCTCGATCAGCGCCATCGCCATGGCTGACTGGTCATCGACTTCGTAGATCACCACAGGCACATCGGCCAAGCCGGCGATCTGGGCAGCTCGCCAGCGCCGCTCTCCGGCGATGATTTCATATTGCCGATCGCCGACCGGGCGGACCACAATCGGCTGCACCATGCCCTGGGCCGTGATCGAGTCGGCCAGTTCGCGCAGCCTGTCCTCGTCGAAACTGCGTCTCGGTTGATAGCGCCCACGCCTGATGATGTCGACGGGCAGTCGATGGGCGTGCCCGGTGCCAACGACAGCCGGGTTCTCGCTATCATCTGCTTGGGCGGCAACCTGAGAGGCGCCGAGCAGCGCATCCAGTCCGCGGCCGAGGCCTCTTTTCTTGACCATAGTCAGGCAGGTGCGCTCGTATTCTGCGGGATATGGCGACGCGTCATTTCACTGGCTAGCGCCATGTAGCTGATAGCGCCGCGTGAGCTTTGATCATACAGCAGGACCGGAAGCCCATGGCTGGGTGCCTCGGCAACGCGCACATTGCGAGGGATCATGGTGCGGAAGACCTTATCGCCAAAGTGTTGTATCAACTGCGCCGAGACCTGGTTGTCGAGGTTGTTCCGCGGGTCGTGCATGGTACGAACTATGCCCTCCATCTCCAGCCGAGGATTGCGATGGTCCTTGATCTGCTGCACGGTCGCCAGCAGGGACGACAGTCCCTCCAATGCGTAGTATTCCGTCTGCAGCGGCACCAGTACGCTGTCTGCTGCAACCAGCGCGTTCAGCGTGAGCATATTCAGCGACGGTGGGCAGTCGATCAGGATGTAGTCATAGGCGTCGACCACGGGTTCGAGCGCCAATGCGAGGCGCCGTTCACGCAATGGGGCCTCGAGCAGACGAACCTCGGCGGCGGTGAGATCGCTGTTCGAGGGCAGTACATCGTAGCCCGGGGCGCCGGTTGTCTGGATACAATCGGCGAGCGCGGTCTCGCCCATCAGTGCCTCCAGCGTCGATCGCTCGATATCCTGCTTGTCGATGCCGCTGCCGGTGGTCGCGTTTCCCTGTGGATCGAGGTCGATTAGCAGCACGCGTCGCCGCATGGCGGCCAGTGCGGCCGCGGTATTGACGGCCGTGGTGGTCTTGCCCACGCCACCCTTCTGATTGGCAATCGCGATTATTCGTCCCATGGTCGTCAGCTTGGATCCCATCCTCCTGCCGAATCCAACGGTTGGGTCGCTCATCATAACGGGGCAGTCGAAAAAAGATACCCTGCAACACCCCAAAGCGCCATCAGCGGGAGTCCGACCAGGGTCAGTTCCCCGACACTCCGGGCCCCCTCTCCAGACCATCGTCCCGCCTCACAATCACCAGATGACGCCGAGCCGTCTCCCCGGGCACCTGGAGCGGCACGGATTCGGCACACCAACCCGGCGGCAGCCGAGCGATCTCGTCGCTCGGCAGGGTGCCTTTCATGGCCAGGAAACGACCGCTCTCGGTGAGCATTGGGGCCGATGCCTTCAACATATCCGGCAGTGCAGCGAACGCGCGAGAGGTAATCAGTGCAAAGTGTTGCCGTCGGTCCAGCTGCTCGACACGACCGTGAATAATCTCGACATTTGGCTGGCCCAGCTCACTGACTATCTGTCGGAGAAACCGTGTCTTCTTGCCGCTGCTGTCGATCAAGCAGAAATCCATGGTCGGACGGGCGATCGCCAGTGGGATGCCCGGCAGACCCGCACCGGTGCCGACATCCAGCACCGGACCACTGTCGACCCAGGGTAAGATGGAGAGACTGTCGAGCACATGGCGTGCGACCAATGCCTTGGGGTCTCGCACCGCGGTGAGATTGTATCTGCGGTTCCACTTCGTCAATCGTTGGAGATAGCCCACTAGGGCCGACTGTTGCGCCCGGTCGAGCGCGATCCGCATGGCGTCCAGGCCGCTCGCCAGTTGGCGCTGCCAATCGGCAGCTTGCTCGCCGGATTGGGTCATGCGATCAGTGTAAGATCGCAGCCGGGTCAGCGGAAGCGGCAACCATGATCAGGATCTACGGCATTACCCAGTCGCGCGCCTTTCGGCCGCTTTGGCTGCTCGAGGAATTGGGCCTGGAATACGAACACATCAGGCTCGACTACCGCGGTGACGACCTGAATGACCCGGGTTTTCGTGCGCTGAACCCCAATGGCCGAGTGCCCACGCTGGTAGACGGGGAACTTGTGCTGTGGGAATCCATGGCGATCGACCTCTATCTGGCGCGTAACTACGGGTCTGAGAAGGGCCTTTGGCCGGATGACGTCGCCGGCGAGGCGCTGACCTGGCAATGGTCGTTTTGGGTAATGACCGAGGTCGAGCGCCCGCTGCTGTCCGTGTTGATGCACAATCGGGTGCTGCCCGAGGAAAAACGCGACCCGGCGCGAGCCAGCCGTAATCTTGGCGTATTGCAGGCCCCCCTCAGCGTGCTCGATCGCGCGCTGCAGGGTCGCGACTACCTGATCGGAGAGCGCTTCACGGTAGCCGATTTGAATGTCGCCGCAGTATTCGCCTGGTGCAAGCCCGCACGCGTCCCGCTAGAAGACTATCCCGATCTGAGCCGG
>JASFJQ010000232.1:0-4580 GCA_050121305.1 Chromatiaceae bacterium | reverse complement strand
GCTTCAAGCCCTTGGCGACTAGTGAGATGCTCGCCAGGCCGACGCGTGGCGACGAGGTCGATTTTCGCGACTGGCGGGCGCTGAACGTCGAAAACCTGGTGATCGGTGAAGTCGCCCCGAACGGACCAGGCGGCTACCTGGTCAAGTTCTACCTTTACGACGTGTTTCGGGGTGAGCAGATTACTGGCTACAGCATGCCGACGACGGCGCGCGACCTGCGTGCGACGGCGCATCACATCGCCGACATCATCTACGAAACGCTGACCGGCGAGCCCGGCGCCTTCGCCACGCGTATCGCGTATGTGACCTCGGTGCGCCAGGGCAATGACAAGGAGCGCGTGGAACTGCGCATCGCCGATGCCGATGGCTACAATCCGCAGACCATCGTGTCGTCGGACGAGCCGCTGATGTCGCCGGCCTGGTCACCCGACGGGACCAAGCTGGCCTATGTGTCGTTCGAAAACGCCCAGCCGTCGATTTGGGTTCAAGAGGTGTTCACGGGTCGGCGCGAGAAGATGACCTCGTTCAAAGGGATAAACGGCGCACCGGCGTGGTCGCCCGACGGGCGCTACCTGGCAATGACATTGTCGAAAGACGGTAACCCCGATATTTTCGTGATGGATATCGCTCGTCGCAGCCTGCGCCCGCTGACCCGGCATCGCTCGATCGATACCGAACCGGCCTGGGCGCCGGATGGCAAGTCGCTGGTCTTCACCTCCGACCGCGGCGGCTCACCACAGATCTACAAGGTCTCGGTGAACGGGGGCGATGCCACCCGGGTCTCGTTCGAGGGCGGCTACAACGCACGGGCATCCTATTCACCGGATGGCCGCCTGTTGAGTATGGTCACGCGCGTCGACGGCCAGTATCGCATTGCAATCCTGGACACCGAGACCCGCGACTTTCGTGTAATGAGCACTGGTCGACTTGATGAGTCGCCCAGTTTCGCCCCCAATGGCAGCATGATAATTTACGCCACGCAGGTGACGGGCAAGGGCGTACTCGCCGCCATCTCGACCGACGGCCGGGTGCAGCAGCGCCTGCGGCTGCAGGAAGGCGATGTGCGCGAGCCGGTCTGGTCACCCCATCAAAACCTCGAGAGGAGTCGCTAGATGAGATCCATGAGTAAGGCCTGGTCGGCCATTGTCCTGACGGTGCTGCTGGCCGGTTGTTCGAGCACCGGGACGATAGGGGATGACCCGGGCGCCTCTGTCGACGATCGCGGCTCGTCGGGTGTCGTCACCTCTGGGGCACAGGCCGGCGGCGCCTGGACCGGCAGCCCGCTGGAGAATCCGAACAGCCTGCTGTTCACCAAGACTATCTATTTCGATTACGATCAAAGCACGATCCGCAGCGAGTTCATCGACGTTCTGCGAGAACACGCGGCCTATCTGAACAACAACCGGGCTGCCACCGTATTGCTGGAGGGTCATGCCGACGAACGCGGCTCCCGCGAATACAACATCGGTCTGGGCGAGCGCCGCGCGAACGCGGTCAGAAATTTCCTCGAGGCCGAAGGGGTGGACAGCTCCCAGATCAGCACCCTGAGCTACGGTGAGGAACGCCCGGCCGTGCTCGGCGCCGATGAGGTCTCCTGGTCGGCGAACCGTCGCGCCGTACTGGTCTACTAGCGCGCGGCGTGCCGATGAAGTCAGGCCGCCGTCTGCTGCCGTTGCTGGGTCTGCTGCCGGTGGTGACACTGGCGGCCGACCCGCCGATGTCGCAGCGACTGGAACTGCTCGAGCGTCGGGTCAATCGCATTACCGACCTGACCCTGCAGCTCGACGAAGTGCGGCGCGAGAACCGCGAGTTGCGTGGTCAGGTCGAGAATCTCGGCTATGAGATCGAACAGCTCAAACGCAAACAGCGCGACATCTATCTCGACATCGATCAGCGTCTGGGCGCCGCTCGGCCCGGTGCTGGCCTCGATCCGGCCCCGGCCGTCGCCAGGCAACCGCAGGTGTCAGACAATGGGACCGCTCCCCCGCCTGTCCCCGCACCTGTCATCGCATCGACGCCGCCTGGCCCTGCGCCTGCAACCCCAGCGGATCGTGCACAGATCCAAGCCGAGTACCAGGCCGCCTACGAGTTGCTGAGTCCGCAGCAGAAGCGCTACCGCGAGGCCGCTACCGCGTTCGCCGCCTTCGTTGTGCGGCATCCGCACGATGAACTCACGCCCAATGCCCAGTACTGGTTGGGCGAGGCCCACTATGTCTCGCAGCAGAACGACCAGGCCTTGGAGGCCTTCGAAAAGGTGGTGAACCGGTATCCGGAGAGTACCAAGGCCCCTGGTGCGCTGTTCAAGATTGGCCGACTGCAGCAGGCGGCGGGCGATCTGGAGGCGGCCAGGTCGAGTTACCAGAAGGTGCTCACGGACTACCCGGATGCCCCCGCGGCCGGTCTGGCCAGACAACGCCTGCAGCAGCTCGGCCGCTGAGCCTGCCCGCAACGGGCAAGTCTTTATGGCGCGTCTTCGCATCACCGAGATATTCCATTCGCTGCAAGGCGAGGGTGCCAGCGTGGGCTGGCGCACGGTGTTCGTGCGCCTCACCGGCTGTCCGCTGCGCTGCGGCTACTGCGACACCAGCTATGCCTTCAAAGGCGGTGAGTGGTGGCAGATCGACGCGATCCTCGATGAAGTGGCGGGATTCGACGCACACTATGTGACCGTGACCGGCGGTGAGCCACTGGCCCAGCCGGATTGCCTCGGGCTGCTGAGCGCGTTGTGCGATGCAGGCTATCAGGTGTCACTCGAGACCAGTGGGGCGATCGATGTCGCACCCGTCGATCCGCGTGTGGTCAAGGTCATGGATCTCAAGACGCCGAGCTCCGGGGAGTGCGACAAGAATCTGTTCCGGAATCTTGATTACCTGCGGGCCGGCGACCAGGTGAAGTTCGTGATCGCCGACGATGCCGACTACCGCTGGAGCTGCGAGCAGTTGCGCCACCACAGTCTGACCATGCGCTGCGACGTGCTGTTCTCGCCGGTGGCCGGTGCGCTGCCGCCGTCCGAGCTGGCCGAATGGATCTTGCGCGACCGTCTCGATGTGCGCTTCCAGATCCAGTTGCACAAAGCCCTGTGGGGAGACGAACCGGGCCGATGAACGATACGCCCGACAAGGCCGTGATCCTGCTGTCCGGTGGACTGGATTCCGCCACCGTGCTGGCGATCGCGCTTGCCCAGGGTTATCGCTGCTACGCGCTGAGCATCGATTACGGTCAGCGTCATCGTGCCGAACTCGCGGCTGCGCGCCGGGTGGCCGCTGCATCAGGCGTCGTCGAGCACAAGATCCTGCCGCTGTCACTCGATGCGATCGGTGGTTCGGCATTGACGGACCGCGCGATCCCGGTGCCCGAGTCGGGCGGCGAGGGTATCCCCGTGACCTATGTGCCGGCGCGCAACACGGTGTTCCTGGCGCTGGCGCTGGGTTGGGCCGAGGTGCTGGGCGCGACCGACCTGTTCGTCGGTGTGAATGCCGTCGACTACTCGGGATATCCGGACTGTCGCCCGGCGTTTATCGCGGCATTCGAGCGCCTGGCCAACCTGGCGACCAAGGCCGGGGTGGAGGGCAGTGCGTTCCGGGTGCATGCCCCGTTGATCGACATGACCAAGGCCGAGATCATTCGCACCGGTACCGCGCTGGGGGTCGACTATGGGCTCACGGTGTCGTGTTATCAGGCCGACGCCGACGGTGTCGCCTGTGGCCACTGCGACTCCTGCCGTCTGCGTGCCGAGGGCTTCCATGCCGCCGGCATAACGGACCCCACACGCTATCGCGTCTGATGGTATGCACACGTTCGGCGACGACTGGCCCGCCGCCAGGCAATTCGGTACCCTGTTTCGCCTGAAAACCGCGCAGCCGTATGACGCCGTATGAGAGGAGGCATGGGCATGCTCTTTGAGACATTTTCCGATGCGGAGGCCGCGCTGCTGTGGGGCGGGTTCCTGATCGCGCTCGTACTCGGCGCGGTCGTCAATAAGACCAATTTCTGCACCATGGGGGCGGTCTCCGATTTGGTCAACATCGGCGACACCGGGCGCATGCGCGCCTGGCTGTTCGCGATCGCGATTGCGGTGCTCGGCGTGGCGGTACTCGAACATGCGGGTCTCGTCGACGCGACCGGTACCTTCCCGCCCTATCGCGGCGGCAATCTGCTGCTGGCCGAAAATATCCTTGGCGGTCTGTTGTTCGGCATCGGTATGACCCTGGCCAGCGGCTGCGGTAACAAGACCCTCGTACGGATCGGCGCCGGCAATCTGAAGTCGGTCGTGGTGTTCGCGATCATTGCGTTGATCGCATACTTCATGGTCAATCCCTTCCCGGGCTCGGACAAGACGCTGATGAGCGTGTTGTTCTACGATTGGATCCGTCCGTTGTCGCTCAACCTCGGCGCGTCGCAGGATCTGGGTCATCTGCTCGGCGGTGATTCGGCCCCCACCGCGCGTCTCGCGGTCGGCGTCGTGCTCGGCCTGGTACTGCTAGGATTTGCGATCAAGTCGGTCGATTTCCGTGGCAACCGCGACAATATCCTCGGCGGCCTGGTCGTTGGGTTGGCGGTGCTGGGTGCCTGGTATCTGA
>JASFJQ010000231.1:0-4633 GCA_050121305.1 Chromatiaceae bacterium | reverse complement strand
AACCAGGGAAACGACATGACCAAACGACTCGAGCCTTGTCCGGCCTCGCCCAATTGCGTATCCAGTGACGATACCGGGTCACACGGCATCCCGCCTTTGCAGGTGGCAGGGGAATTGGAGCGGGCGTGGGCGGTGCTGGTGGACTATCTGGCGCAGGCGCCTGAGTTCACCATCATCGAGAACGCCGACGGTTATCTGCGCGCGGAGGCGCGGACACGGATCCTGCGCTTCGTCGATGATGTGGAGTTTCAGGCGCGGCCCGGGGGCAACAGTATCGCGATGCGCTCTGCCTCCAGAGTGGGTTACTCCGACCTGGGGGCCAATCGGCGACGACTGGAGGGCCTGCGCAGTGCCCTGGTGGCCGCCGGCGTGGTCCGCGCGGTCGAATGAGGCATCGTTTCTGCTACTCACTCGGCAAGATCGCAAGCGACACCGCCTTTCCTGCCGGGAGCGGGCTGGGGTGAGGGGGGCGAGAATGCTGACGCGTCCATTTTGCTTTCCCCTCATCCTGTCCTTCTCCCGCCGGGAGAAGGAACGACTAATCAATTAATGTCGGAGAGGTTATTGCCGGCCTCCATCCAGCCACCGACGGCCTGCAGCGGCCCCTGTGTTGCGGCATCGCTGACCCATGCCGCAATCGCCGGGCGCGCGCCGTCAGGCATATCGATGGCCGGCAGTGTCGTCGACCAGTTTCCATTTGTGGAAGACAGTGTGATGAGCCGGAGCACCGTGAAGTCCTGGGTCAGTCTGCGGCCTGAGTTCTCGCCACGCGCCACGTCGACCTCCAGGTCGGCGCCGAGCAGGGCCACGTGCAGGTCCAGCGTGGCGCCGGTCTGAAGCCGCGGTGTAAACCTTGCCTTCAGTTGTCTGCCGTTCAGGCTGAGTTGGAGGTTCCCGGACTCCGTCTTCGCGACGGGGAGCGCCCGTCTCTGAAACCAGCCGCGCCACTCCCGGCCGTTGACCACAAAGCCCGGTGTGTACACCGAGTCGATGGCGTCCTCCGAGAGATAGCGCCGTTGGCGAGCGGAGAATCTCGGATCGGCAAAGGTATCGCGCCAGCCGATGTAGTCCCAATAGTCGACATGAAACGCCACCGGAATGATCTCTCTCCACAGGCGCGGATCGTCTTTCAGGTCTCCAAGCCAGCGCTCTGCCGGCGGACAGCTGCTGCAGCCCTGCGAGGTGAAGAGTTCGATTAGGGTGGTCTGTTGGCTGCCGCTGGCAAAGCGCTGCTCACCGCTGGCAGCGGTCGCGCAGAAGCACGCTAAGGCGCAAAACAACCAGGCGCTGCCGGCCCTCGGCAGCCCGGGCAGGGCTGACCGCATGACTGCTGTCGGCATCTGCTTCTCCTTTCGTTCCAGGTATCAGCACGCAGTGTAGGCGACGGTATCGCAGCGATTCATCACGGAATTCTCACGCGTCTGATGGCGGCGTCTGAGAACCCCCCGAACGCGATTACCAGGCCGCTAGCGGCGAGGGCAGCTCGAGCCGGGAATGCTCGGATATCCGATTCGCCGCGAACCAGCCCCTATTCACCTCCAGCGCATACTTCGCAGGGGCACGGGAGACGTAGTGGGGGCGCTCGTGGAGGGCGGTCATAGAGAGGACCTCGAGCAGTAGGCCCTCGTCGTCGAAGAATCCGATATCCAGGTCAATGGGGGTGTTCTTCATCCAGAACCTGAGTCGTTTCGCCTGCGGATAGACGAACAGCATGCCCGCGTTGTCCGCAAGCGCCTCGCGGCCCTGCAGACCCCGTGCGCGTGCGGCTGGATGATTGGCCACCTCGACTGTCAACGGTACGCCACCGACTCGAATTATGATCGTCTCGAAAGACGTGGACCGCGAGCGAGCCAGTACCATCGCAACCGAGACGAGGACGACGCCGAACAGTATCCAGCGGTATGTTGCATGTCTGCGCAGCGGCGGTGTCTGGTGCTGATTGCGTTGCATGTTTGTCTCTAAGAGGATTGCGGATTGTCAATCACAGCCTCGGGTTTTCGGCGTAGCCTAACCTACGGAAGAATAATCGGAGGCGATGTCATGCAAACCCTCAAATCAGCCGCCGTCGTTTTGTTGGTGTTTGTCCTGGGTTCGCTCGGTTCAATAGCAAATGCTGCGGACGCGAAGGGTGGTCTGTTCGTGAATCTGACGACCGACGACACTTGGGCCGCAGCGAAGGCCATTTTGTTTGCCCATGATAAGGTCCTCAAGCGGGGGCACAGTCCCGTTGCGATATGGATGAACGTCAGAGCCATTTACCTTATCGACAAAAAGCGACCCTCGCACGTCCATGGGCTAATGAAGGACCAGGGAAAGTCCGTTCAGGATATGCTTAAGGCGTTCATTGCCGACGGTGGGCAAGTGATCGCCTGCGCGGCCTGTTCGCAGGCAGCGGGTCTGACACAGCAAGACTTTATCGAGGGTGTCAAAATGGGAAACCCTGACCTCGTTACGGGGCTGTTGTTCGATCCCAGTGTGAAGACGCTTTCCTGGTAGAGCGTCAGGCCTTGTCGAAGTCGGCGCTGTAGTATTCTAGGGCGATCGATACCCGGGTAGAGAGCCGACAACATGCCGAACAGAGAGACGCCATCCAGCTTTGCCGCCCGCCTGCTGGTCCTGTTGCCCTTGCTGGGCGCTGCGCTGCATAGCCAGGCCGCCGAGCCGGTGTCGGACCGGCAGCTTATCGAGTCGCTGCAGCAAGAGGTCAGGGCGCTGCGGGAACGGGTAGAGCGTCTGGAGGCCGAGCGGCAGCAGCCGGCGCCCGCTGCGCCGCCACCTGTCGCCCAAGCTGTAGCCCCGGCCGGGCCGGTTCCCGGTGGCTGGCGCACGGCGTCGAATTGGGGACTCTTGGAAAAGGGGCAGACCGACGAGGAAGTGGCCGGGATCCTGGGTGAGCCCGACAATCGCAGAACGGTAAAGAAGTTCGAGTTCTGGGAGTATGGCGACGGGATCGCGCGTTTCTACCTGCGTCGACTGAAGAGCTGGGAGATACCGCAAGGGATCGCCGGGAGTTCCAGCCGGGCCGAGTGAGCGTCGATTGATCGATCGCGCGATTCGATTCGCAAAAAGAACCCGCCGAGTGGCGGGTTCTTTGTTCAGATCGGGGTGCGTTTCTCTCCAAACAGCCGACGTCAGCTCCACTGGCCGGGGTAGTCGGCGATGCCGGGGTTGGACTTGACCCCGACCAGCGTCGGGTGATTTATCTTGGGCAGCTTCAGCACATTGTCCTTGCCACGCTGGGCCAGGATATAGTCGCGCACCACGTCCCACATCAGACGGCCTTCCGGCGTACGATTTACCGTTGCCCAGCCCGCCACCTTGTAGACCGTGTCGGCCTCGAGCAACTCGCCATTGTCCAGTTTGACGTCCGTGATCCGTTCGCCGAGCTTCTTCGCCGGGTCAATCGTGTAGTCCAGACCGCCGACGCGCACCATGTCCCCGCCCGACTGCAGATAGGGATCGGGGTCGAACAGGTTGTCGGCGACGCCCTCGAGCATATCCTTGATCTGGGCGCCGGTCATGTCTGCGACATAGGTCTCGGCGTAGGTCATCGAACACTGGGTCATCACGTCTTCCATCGTGATCCAGTCGCCCTTCAGCGTCGAGGTGCCCCAGCGCACACCGGCCGACAGCGCGATGTCGGCCTCGTACTCGTGGCGCAGCGCATTACACAGCACCTGGTCCCAGGTGCCCATGAAGTTGCCACGGCGGTACAGGGTGCGGTCGGCGATCGCTAGTTTTTCCGACAGGATCTCTTCGTAGGTCTTGCCCAGGCGCGACTTGTTGAAGAACAGGTCGCTGCGGCGCGATTCCACGATCTTGTCGTCGTACTTGGTCTGACGCATCTGGTTGATGAAGGCCGCCATCTCCTGGTCGGGCGGCAGCCAGTCGGAGATCACCGGCAGCATCTTGTAGTGCATGCCCTTGAGTTTTCCGTCCTGGATATCGAAGTCCATCACCCCCACGAACTTGCCGTTGGAGCCCGCGTTGGTCACCCAGCACTCGTGGCCTTCGACGTTCTTGACCTTCACCGGCTGCGGGACGCCGTCATGGGTGTGGCCGCCGAATACCGCGTTCAGGCCGGGGACGCGCTCGGCCATCTTGATGTCCACATCCATGCCGTTGTGCGACAGCAGCACGACCGCATCGGGCTTCTCTTCCGCGCGGATCTGTTCGACCAACGTGATCATGTCGTCCTCGCGCAGACCGAACGACCAGTCCGGGAAGAACTCCTGCGGGTTGGCATTGGCGGTCCGTGGGAAGGCCTGACCGACGACCGCGATGCGCGCGCCGTTGATCTCTTTGATCACATAGGGCTGGAAGGCGTGGCCGGTGTCTTCGTCGAACAGACCGCGGCCGTCGTATTTCTCTACCAGCGCCGGGTAGGCATCACCGAACAGCGAGTCCGGTTTGACGCGTACGTTCTGGCCGATGAAGTCGCCCTTGAACAGCGCCACATTGGACAGCACCTCGTCCTCGCGGTAGGTGAACTCCCAGTGACCGACCATGACGTCGAGGCCCAGGATATTGGATGCCTCGACCATGTCGACGCCGCGGGTCCACAGCGAGGTACCGGAACCCTGCCACAGGTCGCCGCCGTCCAGCGTGAGGGTCTTGTCGCGGCCGCCGGCCT
>JASFJQ010000230.1:0-4633 GCA_050121305.1 Chromatiaceae bacterium | reverse complement strand
TCCCCGCCCCGGTGCGTGATTCCGCCATTCGCAAGATGGTCGAACTCTACTTCCCGCCGAACAGCGCAATGGTCACCGGCTATGGCTTCGACATGCTGTATGCCGGCCCGCGTGAAGCCGTGCTGCATGCCTACTTCCGGCAGAACATGGGCGCTTCGCACTTCATCATCGGTCGTGATCACGCCGGTGTCGGCGACTACTATGGCGCGTTCGACGCACAGACCGTCTTCGACGAGGAGGTGCCCGAAGGCGCGCTAGAGATCGAGATCTTCAAGGCGGATCACACCGCCTGGTCGAAGAAGCTGAACAAGGTGGTAATGATGCGCGAGGCACCGGATCACACCAAGGAAGACTTCATCCTGCTGTCTGGCACCAAGGTACGGGAGATGCTCGGCAAAGGCGAGGCTCCGCCAAAGGAATTTTCGCGCCCCGAGGTAGCACAAATCCTTATTGAGTATTATCAGTCCCTGAGCTGAGTTGCGCCATACGCTTTGTTGTTTCGGCCCCAGGCTGCCCTGTGTTCGGTCGCGGGCGGGGTGCTCGCAGCACTTTCCGGCAATTCCGCACCGCCAAGTGGGCGCATTGATGACGCAGGAATACGAGCTGCTCGACAACCAGACCATCCTCGACGGCTTCTTCCAGATGAAGCGCTATCGCCTGCGACACTCGAGCTTTCATGGCGGTTGGTGTGCGGAGATCACCCGCGAGCGCATTGAGCGGTTGGCGGCGGTGTCGGTATTGCTCTACGACCCGCTGGAAGACAGCCTCGTCCTGGTCGAGCAGTTTCGCGTTGGCTTGATGGGCACAGTCGATCCGCCGTGGTCGATCGAGACGGTGTCCGGCTTCTGTGATCGCGCGCGCGAGACGCCGGAGTCCGTCGCACGGCGTGAGGTGGTCGAGGAGGCCGGCTGCCAGCTCATCGCATTGACCCATATCGGTGAGTTCATCGTCAGTCCGGGCATGTCGGTCGAACGCATCAACCTCTACTGCGGCTGGGTCGACGCGACCCGGGCCGGCGGCATCCACGGTCTCGAGGACGAAGGCGAAGAGATGCGCGTGGTGACCATGCCGCGTGAGGAGGCAATGGCGGAGTTGTTCGGTCGGCTGAATACCACCAGTGTGATCATGGCCGTGCAGTGGCTCGAGGCCAACCGCGAGACTTTACTCAAGGAATGGGGGGTCCGAGGCTGAGTCCCCAGCACGGGGTTTCAGTCCATCGCCAGGACCCGTAGTTCGAGTAATCTGTCCCGCGCGCGCCGGGTCTGGAAAGAACGACCGATGGCGTCTCCCGAATCGCTGGCGGTACCGCCGATTGAGCCGAGTGTCAGCCACTGGCCGAGATTACCCCGCAGCACGGTGGCCGCCTGCTGGTGGTCGAAGCGACCCTCATGGCTCGGCCTTTCCTGCTGCTGAAAGATCTCGACGGTGACCTGATCGCCGTGCACCCGTGGCAGAGCGATGAAGCCGCTGGCAGTGTCTCGATAATCCACCTCGTAGCCCCGCGCAACGGGGTATCGCCCGATATACTCAAAGGCCTGATAGACGGGCACGGACTGCCCGACGCGGATCGTGGCCGGAAGTCCGTCGAGTGCCTGGATGCGCTGCAGACCGTCGTCGCGACCGCGGGTCTGGATCCCCTGAAAGCGGATGCCTGCGTCGCTGCCCGGCGCTACCCGCCCAAGGCGCACGTTCTCGGTATGCGCGCCGTAGCCGAAATCCTTCGATGACAGCGACTGATTACCGATTTGACGTACCTCGATGAGCAGGCGCCGTGCTGGACGGTCGAGATCGCGCAGCAGTGCGCGGACGGCGTCTATCTCGGCGCGGGTACCTTTGACGATGAGTTTGTCATCGTGGGCGGATACGCTGCTGTGCTCGCCGATCAACGGCGTGATTGTATCGATCAAGGTCGCCGCAGGCCGGCTCATGACCTGGATCACCTCCACCTGGGTGCCGTTGGCGAGCACACAGCCGCTCAGGCAGATTAGCGCAGTGACGATCAGTCGACGCATACGACCTCCTCGGGGGTCAATTGTCATAGTCCGAAATAGCGGCACGCATCAGACGATGTGAAATCCCCGCATCCTGAAATTCCTCGCCCTCGGCGATGAACCCGAGCCGCCGGTAAAACGGCTCGGCCTGACACTGTGCATGCAGGAAGACCTCGCGCCGGCCTTGCGCGGACGCGATCGCGACGAGTCGGCGCAGCATGGCGGCGCCGATGCCGCGGCGGCGCCAGTCAGGCAGCACCGCCATGCGTCCGATCTGTCCATCGGCGAGCATACGGGCGGTCGCGATGGGTTCACCCGCCTGACTGGTCACCAGCAGGTGGATTGCGCCAGGGTCGCGGTCATCCTGCTCCAGTTCTGCCGGTACACCCTGTTCGTCGACGAATACGGCAAATCGGATCGTCAGCAGTTCCAACTTCTTCTGGTTCCAGTCGACTTGCGTTATCACCACATCCATCGATCATCCCTCAACGACTTCGAGAATACCCTCGTTGACCAGTCTCAACAGTAGTCCACCGGCCTCGGGCGTCGTGGCGATCATCGCGGCGACCTCTTCGGCCTCGAGCAGACGCCGTTCGGCAATCTGTCTGACCATGGCTTGCAGCGACGACGGAAGCGTCAGGTCTTCGCCTTGCATGAACAAGACCACTTGGGCGTCGTCCAATACCGTCCAGGCAATACGGGCAAACGGATGCCGCTGCAGCGTCCGTGCCTGTCTCAGGTAGTCCGCCAGATCGGCGCGTTGCCATGCGGGATCGCGCGGCGGGATCTCAAACTGCGCCTTGGGTTCGGTGAGGTGGCGGCCGAGCCAGCGACGAAAATCGTCGGAGTGGATATCAGGCAGTTCGTTCAACAGCGCGGCTGCGCGCCGGAATACACCAGTGGTCAGTTGCGCACGGCTGTCGGCGCGCAGATCGTCGGGGTCGTCCAGACGACGGTCGTCGCTGAGCGATACCAGGTGCTGAAACCAGTCGGATGCCAGCTCCTGTTGACTGGGGGCGCGGAATCCGAGCGAGTAGGTCATGCATGGACCCTCAGCGGTGCCCCAATGCGCCACCCCCGGTGGCAGATAAAGCACGTCCCCGGGTTCCAGCACCCATTCCTGGGTGGTGTGAAAACGACTCAGGATGCGTTGATCGATGCCGGGCAGGAGGTCGCTTTCCGTGTAGCGCCGGTCACTGATCCGCCAACGCCGGCGGCCGGACGCCTGCATGAGAAAGACGTCATAGGCGTCGCTGTGTGGGCCTACGCCACCTCGGTCGGTGGCATAGCTGATCATGATGTCATCGATACGCCAGTTCGGTATCATGTCGAAGGCGTCAATCAGAGAGACCGCGTCCGTGATGTATTTGTCGACATCCTGGACCAGCAGCGTCCAGTGCGATTCTGGCAGTGCGGCAAATTCGGCGTCTGCGAAGGGCCCATGGCGGACTTCCCAGCGACCCTCGTCGCCCTCGATGATAAGGCGAGACTCGAACTGCGGTTCGCATGCCAGCCCGGCGAGTTCCTCGGGGGTCAGGGTAAAGCGCCGAGCGGGCAGCGCGGCCGGCATCAACAGGGGCTGCCTCTGCCAATAATCGCGCAGGAATGCCTCGCCATCGAGCCCCGGGGGAAGCCGCAGGCGGAATCCGTTGTCGTTCACAGCTGCCCCATTCGCGGCAAGGCCCTACCCTGGCGACTGTTCGAGCGGGGATCGCAAAGCCACGCCTCAAGGCCGCTGGCATTTTGGATCGGTAAATTAGCAAAAGCTAACATGTGTGCTAGCTTGCCGGGCGAAAAGGGGCCGAGATGCGCAAAAACTCGCGCATTCTTGGCACTGGGGGCTTGCAGTCCGGGAAATAGATGGTCTAATGCGCGCGGAGGAGCGCAGTAACCGCCGGCGTTGGCAGACTGGGCCTTTTCGACAACTCCGAAAAACGTTTCCGCGAAGAATTTTCAAGACCTGGGGAGATAAAGCATGTTTCACAGAATGAGTAGATACCATACCAGCGCGTTTGCATTACCGTTGAGTCTCGTCATCGGCCTATCCGCCGGTACGGTCATGGCCGCGGCCCACGAGGACGAAAAGTTCTTGTCGAACCCGAGCGGGGAGGGCGTGAAGACCAATTACGGCGAGTGCTGGAATGCCAAGGGCGGCAGCATGGATCCCACGGGTGCCATGGGCTGCGTCGAGGTGATGGCCGAGGCGGACTCGGACGGCGATGGCGTGCCGGATAGCAGAGACAAATGTCCGAATACCCCGAAGGGTGTGGGTGTGGATGCAGATGGCTGTCCTGTGGACAGCGATGGTGACGGCGTACCGGACTATCTGGACCAGTGCCCGGGGACCCCGGCCGGAGCCAAGGTCGATGCGAAGGGCTGTGAGATCATCGCCAGCCTGACCATCAACGTCACTGCCGACCATTTCGACTTCGACAGCGCGGTCCTGAAGCGGAAGATGATGGAGGACCTGGATGACGTGGCCGCCAGGGTCAAGGCATCCAAGGGCGACGAGATGCTCGAGATCGTGGGCCACACCGACAGCACTGGACCGGAGGCCTACAACCTGGGTCTGTCCGAGCGTCGTGCTCAGTCGGCTGCCAACTATCTGGAGGGGAAAGGCGTCAGCATGTCGCGCATTACTG
>JASFJQ010000229.1:0-4639 GCA_050121305.1 Chromatiaceae bacterium | reverse complement strand
GCTATGCATCGGGTAGTGAAGACATCGCATGGAGGCCCTGAAGTTGGATTTTTTGCACCGCCTTGGCGCATTCGCCGCCTTTTCTCTGAGCATCACTGTCACTGCGTCGTACGCCGATCAAGGTACTGAGCGGCCTTTGCCAGTAGACGATTGGCAAGTCAGTCGTCTGATGCAGCCATCGCAATCTCAACTCGCTGCAGAGAAAGGGGGTCAGGTCTACATCTACGACTCACTCGGCATCGATCTGGTCGATGCCGCAATGGATCAACACTTCGGTCGCATCGAGCACATGATGTTCGTCCGCATCCACCACCCACCCTCTTCCGAAGGCGCCCCGGAAGTGGTGGAAGACGATGGGTGCGACTGACCCCACGAACTCCTTCCTCCTCTCTCAAAAAGGAGTTTGGCCGCCCTCTCCGGCGGCCTTTTTTATGGAGCCTCACGATCTGTGCTTGCGACTCGGCGCTGTCGGCGTTGCGCTGTGCGATGGCGTTCACAAATCATCGCTGCAAATTGCGTTTTGTCATCACCTCGTAACAGAATTTGCTAATATACTTCTCTGGTAACCAAGCATGCGCTTGCATGCATTTAGCAGTTGTAATCGCCCGATAATCAGGAGTCGTACTATGAATACGGAAATACGTGAGATCCGATGCGATCTGTTGGCGGCACTCGAGAAGGAGTACCCGACAGAGATTGCCGTTATCCGCGAGATGCTGGCGGCCATCGAAGAACCCTGCCTCGACGAGGCGGCCTGACCGCGTCACCCATGGGTCGGTAGTTCACCGGGGCGCCTGCCCCGTATCACACAACTCGCCTATCTCACTCATGGAGCAGTGGCATGATGAGAAGTCTGTACAGGGCTGCGCCCCTCTTGGGGCTATTGGTCATCACCGTCGCCTACGCCGATTCGGGAACCTTTCTGGCTCCAATCGGCGGCTTCGATGGGCTATCGTTCGGACAGTCCCCGCAGGAAGTCGACGGACTGGTCAGCGCGGACTGGATGCACTCTGGTTATCCGCGGGAACGAAGCTACATTCTGGCGGATAAGGATCGACGCAATTTTCTGGCAGACGTCAGGCTCGTGTGGCCGGGGTTGCTCTACCGGTTTCTCGACAACCGCTTGTACGCCATCGAGGCGGAGTTCGCGCCAGGCGCGGGCGCCTTCGAGAGGCTGCAGGCCTACCTGGCGAGAGCCTATGGGCCACCGAGCATGTCTGAGTCGTGGCGAGACGCCCCGGCGGACACCTATGTCTACCAACACAGGTTGAGCACCCTGGGGTGGTACGGACCGGAGAGTACGCGATCGATCTGGCTGACAAGCCATGATCAAGGCGGCAGTGTCATCATGATCGACCGCGTCGTGGCCGACTTGGGGATGCAGTAGCTCGGTAAGCTTTCGCTCAGCGGGCCTCGCAGCTATCACGGATTGGGCGGCTACCTCATACTCGTGAGGTTTCCAATCAATGCGTAGCGGGCGCGCTCCACGTCTTCTGCGATCTTGTGCGCCAGATCCGCCTCCGGGCCACAACGTATCACCGCGGCATCTGTACATTTTTTCGTCGACTGATTCACGGCATTGATCAATGCGGTGTCGACGATCTTCTTGATCGCAGCGATCTCGGATTCACTCAGAGGATTCCCGACAGCTCCTCTGATCTGTTCCACTGTATTTTGAGTCAAGGTATTCAGTGACATAGCATAGGGCCTTGAATAAGCAATTTGGTTAGCAGGCAACGCTACAGCAGAAACCGCAAGGGTGCAGCGAGGCCGTTAGGCTACTCGATGTTGGTTTCTGCGGCCAGACCCGCTGATGCGAAACCTCTACTTCGGCACGCTAGCTACCAGTAATCCCCGCTACGAAGGCCTCTGCTGCTTGAATGGCCACCCATGCCGCCGCCTGCTCATCGCTGGTTGAGACGGCATCGTTCAGGATCGTCACTCAATCTTTATATAGGCGAAGCCCTGATCCTGCAGCTCCGCAATGCGCACCACCCCGGACGGTACCGACGCCACGCCCTCGTATAATTTGTCTTGAGCAAGCCCTACCTGAGAGCGTGTGATCTCGCAGAGTTCGAGCTTCACCTGTTGGACAGAGCGCAACGCATCCAGCCGGCCCGCGTTGTTCTGGCGGCGCTCGGCCATCTCCGCATCTTCGGCGAACGGCGTTCCCTCGAGTTTGTCGTCGGTCAGGAAACGAATGCCGTGAGCGACGAAGACGATGCGCACATCGTAGTCGACCAGCTCGTTTTGATAGTGAGTGACCATATTGTTGATGCTCGTCAGCATGGCGCTGAAGCGGCGCGGATCCGCGAAGTCGGCATGATAGACGACCTTTGCGCCTTCGGCCGCCACTCCAGCTGGCATCGTAGCCAGGAGGGCAAGCAGCATGAACAGCGACGCCAGGCAGGGGCCAGAGCGCTTTTGCAGGGGCGATTTGCATGACTGCATGACAATCTCCTTTGAAGGGCTAGGCTTGGATCCGGTCGGTGCCGCCTCCAGGCTGGCCAGTCAAACCATCGAATTCGACACTCACATGCTAGGGTTTGCCGGGCCAACTTGGCAACCGCGCGATCCCTTGCCCGACCCATAGCCCTGCTCGGATGCTCCTCTGCCGGAGCCGCCAGCAGGTACCGACCATGTCGTTTTGTTCGTGTGAACCTCGATGCCGTGCCACGTATCAACTGATGGACGGAATAAGCCTCCAAACTTAGCACCACTGGACGAGTACAGCTGTTCATTATGCGTATATTGCTCGACAAGCGTCCTCGCGCCCGCGTACCACACGCTTGCCGATCAGGGCCCCGCGCGTCTCTGTAACGACGGTACATTGGCCTTCCCGGTGATGATCGTCGTAGTAGTAAATCACGACCCAGTCGCGGGTGCGCTCGAGGTCATGAGCACGCGCTGTGTTTGAGAACAGCACCGTGAAATGCCAGTGGTCACGTTCAGTATGCAGGATCGGCAACCAGGCCTCGTGATTGGGATTGAACCGTCGCGGCGCAATGGTGGGGAGCTCGCCGGCGTTGGCCTTTCTACGGTATTCCGCATCGACATCGAGGAGTAGTTCAATACCCGGGCTCGGTACGGGCCCGCGACGGGATGGTCTACCCATCCTGCCCAGCATATTCTCCAACGTGGCGCGGATCGCGGTGGCACGCCTTCCCCCTACTCCCGCTAACGCCTCGAGGCGCCCATCGTGCGCGGCGCTCTCCAATTCCTCGAGCGTTTCGATAGCGAGCTGGTCATGGATCCGCTTTGCCAGCTTCGGACCAATACCGGGCACGGTCTGAAACAGGGCTTCCGGATCCAGCGCACCGCGCAGCCGTTCCAGTTGCGCCCAGCGCCCGGTGCGCAAGATTTCGTCAATGGCGGCGGCAATGCCTCTCCCGATGTTGGGTAGCGCGATAAGCGCATCGACGCCGGCGTCTGCCACCAAGACAGACAGGTCTTCCTCGAGACCGGCAATGGTCTCGGCGGCGCGCCGATAGGCTCCAACGCGAAACGGATTGGCCGCCTGCTGCTCGAGGACGTCCCCTGCCTCACGAAGTTTGGCCGCCACCTGCTGATTGATCGATCTGCTCAAGGTCGCATGTTCCTTTCCTAAACGACGCCGGCTCCAGACGGCCGATGCGGCAATCGGGACAGGAACGACATCCACCCATCCCAGCCAAGGTACCGGGCCACGTCATTTAGAGTTGACTAAACGGTACTCACGGCCGGGCTTGAGGGTCAAGGCGTCGTGTGTACTAACGAGCCTCACGGCGTATGATCGTACAAACAGTCGACAGACTCGGCCTGGGCGCCTTGTTTGAGTTCGAGGCCGAGGCTGGCGATGTTCCAGCAACTCGCACCGGAGGAGCAGACCGTGACAATAGCAGCCACAGTGAAGAGCTATATCGAGGGAAAAGGCGTCGCCTACGAGGTGATCACCCACCCTGCGAGTGGGTCCAGCCACGAAACCGCTGACGCAGCCCATGTTGACGAAGCCCATATCGCGAAGGGCGTGATACTCAAGGATGGCGCGGGGGCCGTCATGGTCGTGGTCCCCGGCGATGCGTGGGTAGATCTGTCTGCAATTCGAAAGGAGCTCGATCGCGAGATGGTCCTGGCCGAGGAAAAAGACGCGGCTGGGCATTTTCCTGACTGTGATCTCGGCGCGATCCCGCCGCTGGGCCCCGCGTATGGCATGGAGACACTGATGGACAAGGCCTTGACCAGCCTGACCGATGTATACCTCGAGTCCGGTGATCATCGCAGCCTCATCAAGATCAAGGGCGAGGCGCTTGTGGAGCTGCTCAGTGGTGTCCGCCATGGATACTATTGCGAACAAGACTGAGCGGTAAATCTGCCTTGCACGGCGCTGATCTCGAGAGGACGGAATTTCACATCACGACCACTCCCTGACCTCTACGACGGGCCTGCAGGGCTTGGTCATGGCGTATGAGGGGCCGCATGGATTACGAATACGTCAGCTGGAACCGCTTTTACCGCCTGTGTGGTGTCCTCTATCAGAGGATCAACGATTCCGGCTACGCCCCGGATCTGGTCGTCGCCATTGCCCGCGGCGGCTACCCGGTCGCACGGGTCATCGCCGATTTCCTCGGCATCATGGACCTGGTCAGTCTCAAGATCGAGC
>JASFJQ010000228.1:0-4642 GCA_050121305.1 Chromatiaceae bacterium | reverse complement strand
TCGAGACCAACATCGGTGCGGGCCAGGATCTCTGTACTGGCGAGTAGCATCTCGCCACGTCCGATATCGACCGGCCAGACGACGCCGATCGCGAACGACAATGCAAAGGCAAGGCCGAGCCCGGCCAGGCCGGTCTTCAGCGATTTCCAGACCAGATCGCCATCGCCTAGCGATGACCCGAAGGCGAGCGCAATCATTGGCCCGAGCAGCGGTGCAATCACCATCGCCCCAACCACCACGGCGACGTTGTCCTCGATGAGGCCAATCGCCGCAACCACCGTCGATAAGAAGGTCAACAAAACGAAGTTACTGTCGATTCGCGCACCCTTCTCAATCTGCGACTTCAATTCTTCGCGCGTCGCCGCAGCCGCATACTGACTATCCTCCTCTTCGCGCGGCAGGACGGTATCTATCGGCAGCACGACAATGCGGGTATTTTTTGAGCCACCAAACAGGCTTTGTAGTGCATCCATCACTGGCTGACGGGTCTTGTCGTTTACCAGCATGCGAAACGCACGGCGGCCGTCGTCGGCGGGCGCACCCCACCAATAATCGGTAACCGCATGCTGGTCCGCGATCCCCGACAGGGTGTCGGTGTGGCCCGCATCGGCCACTATCTCGATCAGACGCATGGTGATTCATCCCTTGCAGACAACTTGAAGACCCGCCGCCAATTGTAACCGCGCGATCGTTCACGATGGGGTCCCTGAGATAGCCCAATGGCCAAAGAGGGATGCAGGGGTCTTCAGCCGACCGTTTGGTAATACAGATTCTGCGGGTGCCTGGCCTCGGCGAAGAAATACCACCGCTCTGCCATCAGGCCGAGGTACTGCACAGCAAAGGCGAGGATCGGAAGATAGGCCGACTGCAGCGCATTCGACGCCGCCAGCAACGCGACGGGCAGCACAAACACGGTCACCAGGAAGAATCCCTTGATCGACGCGAGGGTCCTGTTGCCGGCACCATGAAAGAACTCGCGGGTATTGAACGACCCCCCCATGAAACCCATGGAACGTTGACGGATCGCGCTGTGCCTGACACCAATCGCGGTCTGCAGCGTCGATCTTGGTTTGATCCGTGCATTGCGATACATCGACAGACCGCGCGTGATGGCCGCCAGCAGCGTGAAGATGACGGCCCAGACGCCGAAGAAACCAACCAGCGCGACGCCGCGCCACGCGGAGAACGCCGCGGCGAGGGTGAAGCCCGATGCCAGGCCGAACAGCAGAAAATTGGCCACCGTGAGGGGACTGTGCCATTCCTGGAGAAAACGCAGGCTCGCATAGATCATCGCGGTACAGACGAACAGTACAATGGACATCAAGGCACCGATGATGCCGAGCAGCAACGTCGGATCAACCGGAATCTGCCCCTGGATCACGAACAGCGGGTCGGTCATACGGAGATAATGGGCACCGCCGTACAACACCACGAGCACCATGAACAATGGTAGCGCGATCAATTCGCGCGATAGCCAGGAAGAGCGCCACTGCGTGACGCCGCGCCAGGCACGAGTGAGGAAATAGCTCGGCTTTCCGAGATGGAATACCGCGGCCACCAGGCCGCCGCCCAGCAAGACCAGCGCCAGCGCGCTGCCCATGGCGTAGAAACTGACGCTGTCCTGCGGTTCGAGGAGATTGGCCAGCGAATAGACCTGACCGGTCACCAGGGACATGAACAACCCCTGGCCGGCCCCGATAAGGGTGGTCAGGAAGATTACCGAGAATGCCGGATGCACGGGGATCCCCCAAATCGGTGACGGCAGACGCCAGTGGATGACGACGCCCTTTTTTGTGGTCCGTCAGTAGGCCACATCGTCCAGCGTCTCGCCTTCGGCGGCCGGCAAAGGCGCCTCTTTCTTGAGCGGGTTGTCGGCGCGCTCGAGTTCATCGTCAAAGATCTGGATGCGCGTCTTGCGCCGCGGCAGATAATGGTTCGCCGGTTGCGTACCCCACTCGGGCATCAACTGATAGCCACCGTTCTCCCGGATCGCGATCGAGACCTCGGAATCCGGATCATGCACGTCGCCATACAGCCGCGCCGTGGTCGGGCAGGCCAATACGCAGGCGGGCTTACGCTCGCTCTCCGGGAGGCTCTGGTCGGAAATGCGATCGATGCACAGCGTACATTTCTTCATCACCTTCTGTTGCTCATCGAGTTCGCGCACACCATAGGGGCAGGCCCAGGCGCAGTACTTGCAGCCGATGCACTTGTCGTAATCGACCAGCACCACCCCATTGTCCTCGCGTTTGTGCGAGGCGCCGGTCGGACACACTGGGACACAGGGTGGCTCTTCGCAATGCAGGCAGCTCTTGGGGAAATGCACCGTCTCGGTCTTTGGATACTCACCGACCTCGAACATCTGCACGCGATTGAAGAAGGTGCCGGTCGGATCCGCGTCATAGGGCCGTTGATCGACCAGTGCGCCCGCCCAGCCAGAGGTGTTCCATTCTTTGCACGAGGTCACACAGGCGTGGCAGCCCACGCAGACGTTCAGGTCGATGACTAGCGCCAGCTGGGTCATGAACAATACCCTCCGGTCACGCGCGGTGGCCGGTGATGACTCGCGCGCGCGATTTCCAGAAAGCGATAACGCAACACTCGATGCCCTCCTCTGGCCCCATTACCGGCCACGGTTCTTGAACCTGCCGGCAAAATACGCCTGCCATTTACCGCGTTTTACCTCCTGTCCGGGCACGCGGCGCTGCGTGTCGAACTGCGGGGAGGTCGCGCGCGGTTCGCTGTCATCGGCCTTGTAGACTTTCACCCGCACGTCGAACCATGCCGCCTGCCCCGTGACGGGGTCCGAGTTGGACAACTGCGACTCCGCCTCAGCGGCTGGCAGCTCTTCCGCGATGAGATGGTTGAGCAGGAAACCCTTTTGCGCCTCATTGGCCTTGGGTTTCAGGCCCCAGGCGCCCGCTGCCTTGCCGATGGCGTTCCAGGTCCATACCGTGCCCGGTTCGACCGATTCGGAAAAACGTGCCATACACCGAACCTTGCCGTGCGGCGATTCGACCCAGACCCAGTCACCGTCGTTAAAGCCCTGTGCGGCACCCAGTCGGGGACTGACAAACAGGTAATTGTGGGTATGGATCTGGCGCAGCCAGGCATTTTGGCTGTCCCAGGAGTGATACATGGCCATTGGACGCTGGGTCAGCGCATTCAACGGATACTCGTGGGTATCGATCAGCGCCGACTCCAGTGTCTCGTGATAGAAGGGCAACGGGTCGAAGTAGGTCTCGACCCGCTTGGCCAGGCGCAGGGGCGGCCGCTTCCCGGGGCGCCTGCGCTGCGCGGCCAGGCGAAACTTCTGCAGCACCTCGGAGTAGATGTGCACATTGATCGGCTCCGCATAACGCGTCATGCCATGCGCACGGGCCCACTCGAGGTAGCCCTTGTTCCAGTTACGCATGTACTGGTAGGACTTCGGCAACTCGTAGTGGAATACGCAGTTGTTGCTGGCATACATCTCCCACTGGCGCGGGTTCGGCTCGCCCTTGAGAAACTTCTCGCCACCCTTGCCCCGCCAGCCTGACAGGAAGCCGATGCCGGACCCTGGCGAGGTCTCGTAATTGATAATGAAATCGGGATAGTCGCGGAACTTGCGCGCCCCCGTCTCATCGACGAAGGCCGGCAGCTTCAACCGCGTGCCCAACTCGATCAATACCTCCTGAAAGGGCTTACAGTCGCCTTTGGGGGCGACCACTGGGATTCGCACCGAATCGACCGGACCGTCGAATTCTGAAATCGGCCGATCGAGCATCGACAGCGCATCGTGGCGCTCCAGGTAGGTCGTGTCGGGCAGCACCAGATCGGCGAACGCGACTGTCTCCGATTGGAACGCATCGCAGACGACGATGAACGGAATCTTGTATTCGCCGTTCTCGTCCTTGTCGATGAGCATCTCGCGTACCTTGGCGGTGTTCATCGACGAGTTCCAGGCCATGTTGGCCATGAACAACATCAGGGTGTCGATCCTGTAGGGATCGCCCCGCCAGGCGTTGGTTATCGCGTTGTGCATCAGGCCGTGCACCGACAGCGGGTATTCCCACGAGAAGGCCTTGTCGATGCGCACCGGTTCGCCCTGCTCATCGACAAAGAGGTCATTGGGATCGGCCGGCCAGCCCAACGGCATACCGTCCAGTGGGGTATCCGGCTGCACCGCCTCGGGCCCCTTCGGCGGCTTCGGACAGGGTGGGATCGGCCGCGGGAAGGGCGCCTTGTGGCGAAACCCGCCCGGACGATCGATGGTCCCCAGCAGGGTCATCAACACACCGAGCGTGCGGATGGTCTGAAAGCCGTTGGAGTGTGCTGCCAGGCCGCGCATCGCGTGAAAGGCGACCGGGTTACCGATCACCGAGTCGTGTTCACGCCCCCAGACGTCGGTCCACTGGATCGGCAATTCGATCTTCTGGTCGCGCGCGGTAACGCCCATCTCATGGGCAAGGCGTTGGATGGTGTCGACCGGGATACCGGTGATACCCGCCGCCCACTCGGGCGTATACTCCGCGACCCGCTCCTTGAGCATCTGCAACGCCGTTTTCACCGGCTTGCCGTCGACCTCGTAACTACCGAGCAGGTAAGGGTCACAGCCGCCACAGCGCACGTCGACCGGGCCATTGGTCTTGCGGTCCCACCA
>JASFJQ010000227.1:0-4651 GCA_050121305.1 Chromatiaceae bacterium | reverse complement strand
GTATCTGGACGCGATGAACCTGGAAGCAGGCCCGGAGGCGGGCAGGTCGGGGTTGTCGCTGTGCGCCATTCGCATCGGCCGACGCCAACCGCGCATCGTCCAGCTGATCAAATTCTCGCCGGATTTCGTCTCGGTCGATACCGGTAAGGCGCTGCGCCGGGCGGCCCGGGCACTGGGCGTGCACTAGCTTGAAAGCGTGAAGCTTCGTCATGCTGGCGCGACTCCTCGACGTGAGACAGATCTACCTGACCCTGCATGCGGCCGGCCTGCTGGCTATGTCGGGGGCGGCCTACCCCGGGCCCCCAGATTCGCCAGCCTACCGGGATCTGGCCGCTCAGGTTGAGGCGCTCGCAGAGCAGGGCGGTATCAGCCTGGTTGGTTTGAGCAGACTGGAGGACCTGCCCGCGAGATCCGTCGACGGATCTTTGCAGCAGCAGCTCCAGGTCCTGCTTCGCGGCCACAACTATGTGATGACGAAAAACAGGCTGATCGTGCTCGGTAAGAAGCGCTGGGCGCCACCCGTCCCCAAGGAGACCGTCTTGGCAACCCGACGCAAAGGATTGCATCATGTGGTCGATGCCACGCTGGTTGGCCTCAGCAGGGCCGAGCTTCAGGTTGCGCTAATGGTCGATACTGGCGCCAGTGTCAGCGTCCTTCCGCTATCCATGGCAGCTGAGCTGGGTCTGGAGCGCGAAGCCATGGAAGCGCGCTCGGTGCAAACGGCCAAAGGCAAGGTGCAGGCCGAGATCGGGACATTAACCGCCCTTCGCCTGGGTAACCAGGAGATCAGCGACGTAGAGGTGGCGTTCATCGAAGACGCGATGCTGGGAGGCAATCGGCTGCTCGGCATGAACGTCCTCGGGCGCTATCGCATGACCCTCGATGACGAGCGCAATCAATTGACGCTGAGGCCGCTGGAGTAGCCCTGGCGCCGTATACGCAGGGGGCGATAGCGCAGCCGATGCTCAACGGGCACGTTCGTCGCTCTGAAAAAAGGTCCAGGCGAATGCGGTAAATACGCTCACATTAACCTCATCTTTGAATAAGGGGCTGTCGTCGTTGGTGGCACCGCTGTGAACGCCCAGTCGAGTGCCGACGATCAGGCGAAGGCTCCTGTCGAAACGCTTCGACACACCGAGGGTGATGTTGGTGCCGAGGTAGCCGGCATCGGCGTCATAGGCCCGACGCGACGAGGTGGCGTACTTGGGCTTTACCTCGTAGAAGTAGTCCATCAATCTCTCGGTCCCGAACAAGGGCCCGATGCTGGTGGATAGGCGGAGATCCAGAGCGCCGACGTGTTCCAGGGCGTAGTTCAACTTGGGGTTGAAGACGAAGCCACGATGGTCGAGCGAGGAGAAATCGGTCGAGTAGATTGCCCGCGCCTGCAGATTGATATTGAGCTTCCGCCGGCCAGGTTCGTTGATCAGTTTGAATATCAACTGTGGCCCGACACCGAAAAGAAAATCCAGATCCGGCATATCGCGACGGGCGTCATTGTTGTCGGAATCGACCGGAAAGGCGCCGCTGAGACTGACATCGAATTCGAACTTTTCATTGTCGATGAAGCGGCCACTGACGGCCCCTCGGTTGTCCTCACCACCCACGCGCAGAATATCGCCTCGGTAGATCAGGATAGGCACCGGCAGCGCTCGGAAGGTGTTTTGTCCGGCCGCGGGATAGTCCGGCAAGGTCCCCGCGAATCCCCCGATACCGGCTTCCCAAAGTGGCTTTCCGTCTGCGGGTCCGTCCATGGTCGGGTCCTCGGCGTGCGCCGGCAGGATGCCAGATAACGTGAGAAGCAGCACGGGGATGAAGCGGTGTGTTGAAATCAATGCTGACCTGCAGTTTATGACGGGGCCTGAAAAACCTCACAGACCGGCAACGCGAATCATAAATATCAGATTGTAATCACTGATGAGCGCTGCTGACCGCCTGCTGAGTCGGGTTAATTTACGCATCGAGGGAGGTCAGGCAGTCGGAGGTACAAGAGAACGGTTCGTAGACAATAGCCGTCGGCATTCGCATGAACCTCCGACCCCTGCTTTCCACGTTTTCTCTGAAACCAGCTCAATCCCTGCTGGCGAACTGCAGCTTGGCCCGCAGGCCGGGGACGTTATCGTCGAGTTGCAATGCCGCACGATGGCGCTGCGCGACCGCGGCGACCAGGCTCAGGCCCAGTCCGCTGCCGGGCGAAGAGCGACTGTGCTCCAGGCGATAAAAACGCTGCAGCACCTTGTCACGCTCGGCGGCGGGAATGCCCGGGCCGTTGTCCGAGACAGTGAGTTCGATGCTGGTGCCTGCACATGTGAGACCCAGACGGATCTCACCGCCGTCTGGCGTGTACTTGATTGCGTTATCGAGCAGGTTTGTTACTGCCTGAAACAATAGGTCGCGGTCACCCATCACGGGTGGGCATTCCGCAACGTCAAGGTGCATGACTAGCCCCTGTTGTTCCGCTCTCTCCTTCAGGAAGAGGGCGCTCGATCCGTCTGCCGGATGAGCGTCCGTTCAGCTCCACCGAGAAATCTGTTCACGACTGCCTTGCCTTTCGCTCAACCAGGCGCCGGCCTTGGCGACTGCCGCCTGGGCATCCACCGCATACCCGTCTGCACCGAGTTTGAGCCAGAGAACGCGGTCCTGATTGAAGAGCAGACCGCCGACCAGGATCTTAATATCGGCACACTGTGGCATTGTGCGGACGGCCGCGATCAGATCAGCGACCGCGGCAACGCCAGACGACATCGCAGCAGAGATCCCCAGCACCTGAGCGTGTCGCTCGATCAACTCGGCGACCACACTCTTCGCTGGCGTATTCGCGCCGAGGTGGTAAGTCTCCCATCCCGCCATTTCTAGAAAATCCGCCACCATACGACCGCCAATCTCGTGTGGATCGCCTTCTACACAGGTGGTAACGACGACGCCCCCATTCTTTCTTGCACTCAGGGAAATGTAGGGAAACAGCTGCGACATAATCATCTGGGTGGCTGCAGTACAGTAGTGCTCACGGGCGACGCTGATCTGCTTGGACTGCCACAGGCGCCCTATCTCGTACAATACGGGCTGAAAGACCTGCAGATAGACATCTTGTATGGCAACGCCAGATTCGACCGCATCGAGAATCAATCGGCTCGCCGTCCGACGGTCACCTTGCATAAGGGCCTCTAGGTACCGATTGGCGAGTCGGACCTGCGGGTTCGCGGTCTCGAGGAAACTTGGCACTTCATCTGGAAGGGTGGAAAATCGCGCTAGGGCATTTCTGACGAAGCCGACAGCCACTTCGGCCGATTCCGAGGGTAGTTCGAATCTGAGCGCCTCGCACATGCAGTTCAGATCGAGGAGCTGTTCTTCTAGTGACACGCCTCGCTGTGTATGCAGTATCTTCGCCCACGCGACGTTATCGACAAACAGCTCTGGGTTGTTCGCGGAAATCGCACCGGCCAGGCAAGACAGCTGATAGTTTGCGTCCTGCAGCGACTCGGATCTTTTCGATTCGCCAACCCATTCGGGCACGCGGGTGTGCCGTGCGAACTCCATGCCAACCAGGGTTGTAGCAATTTCGTCACATTGCCGCTGCAACTGCGCGCCGATAGACCATGTGCTCTGTGTCTGACCTTTCATCACATCGGAGCGCGACGTCGAACGCCGCTATCCTCCGTCTGCCCTCGTGCTCCTACTAACATTCTGCCGCCACTTTGTGGAAGTTTGGCTTGTTCTCCGTCATGAATATGGGCGCCGGTCGTGCTTTAAAGGCCCTGTGCGCGAGGAACTGCAGGGGACATTGACCCAGATCAATAGGCCGATTTTCCCTGGCGGGGCTCCGCCCGCTTGTTTCAGCGTTGACCGTTGCGAGCCTATCGGGCCGCGCAGTCGGTAATCGGTGAGATAAGCGGGTCAGGGACCCGGGCACATCGTGGCCGGGAGACCGACTTTGGGGGAGACCTGCCGAGTGCCAGGTCAGGATATTCTGCTCCGGGGGTGCTTTGCCAGCCAAAGTTGCGACGCGACTCAGACGATTTCCGGTTCTTCGACGATCTCGGGGAGATTAAAGCGGTCACCATCCTGCAAGGCATCCAGATGTTGTTCCAACAGTGAAGTCTGGCGTGTCCGACCGACGTGAAACACCGCCTCGCCTTCATACACCAGTGGCAGATTCGTACGCCCGATGATGAGCCCGTCAGATGACGAAACAATGGGCTGCTCTCCAGAGCCCCCTGCATCCCCAACAAAAGCCAGGACCTGCTCTTTGGACACCATGTCCCCAAGCTTCACCAGCATGCGAAGCAATCCGCTGCTCGGTGCCCTTATCCAGGTCGATGAGCGCAATACAACGCTCGATTTCGGCGGCTTCCGCTTCAGGCTCAGCATGCCCATCTCACGCATGACGTTGACCACGCCGCGCAGGCCGACGCGGATCGATAATTCGTCGAATCGCAGCGCCTCACCGGCCTCGTAGACCATGATCGGAACGTGCTCTGCAGACGCGGAATGGCGCAATGAGCCATCCGGCGGTGCGGAGTGAATCAGCACGGGGGCCGCAAATGCCTTGGCCAGCGGTGCCAATGATTCCAGACTCATATCTGCGCGAATTTGGGGGAAGTTGTCACGGTGAATTGCAGCCGTGTGTATATCGACCCCGAGGTCCGCGCGCTTC
>JASFJQ010000226.1:0-4690 GCA_050121305.1 Chromatiaceae bacterium | reverse complement strand
CAGATCACGGTCGCCAACAGCGCGGCGCTCGACTTCGAGACCAACCCGAGCTTCACCCTGACCGTCGCCGCCATCGATCCGCAGGGGGCCTACGGCACCACGACCATCACGGTCAATCTGAACAATCTCGACGAGGCCGGGGTCAACGATGCGCCGGAGAATTCGGTGCCCGCGGCCCAGACGATCCAGCAGGACGGCATGCTCGTGTTCTCGTCGGCGACCGGCACCGCGATCTCGGTCAGCGATTTCGACGCCGGTAGCAGCGAGATTCAGGTCACCCTTACCGCGACGAACGGTACGCTGAACCTGTCCGGCACCAGGGGCCTGAGTTTCACGCCACCGGCTGACGGCACCGATGACGCGACCATGACCTTCACCGGCACGATCGCCGATATCAATGCCGCGCTCGAGGGCGCGACCTTCGTGGCCAGCGCCGGCTTCACCGGCACAGCCGGCGTACAGATCACGACCAACGACCAGGGCAACACCGGCGCGGGTGGGGCGCGGAGCGATACCGACAGCGTCGCGATCACGGTCGCGGTGCCCGACCACACGCTGTGGATGACCTTCCAGAACGACGAAGCGACGACGGGAAATCCGGAGATACCGAATATCACGGGCGGCGATGTGGTCAATTTCGGCGGCACTCTGACGTTCGAGCCCGGGACCACCTCCGGGACCTTTTCGAAGAACTTCAACCTCGACCTTATTGCGGGCACCGATGGCGCCACGGATGTCAACGCGATGCACTACGTGACCAGTGACATCAGCGTCGGCGGGATCGATCTGAAGGCTGGCGACCTGCTGCTTTCGACGGCCGCCAATGAGACGATCGGGGGTACAACTTATAACAAAGAGGATGTCTTCGTCTACCGCCCGACGACCGCGGGCGACTACAGCAGCGGCAGCTTCTTTCTGCTGATCGATGGGTCTGCAGTGGGTTATGGCGATGTGACCGGCATCTCGCTGGTCGAGCAGGATACCGCGGTCGGCGGCGTGACCTTGAGGGCGGGTGAATTCTTGATCGCGCATGGGGGGTCAGACAAGGACATCAATCGCTTGCAGGCCGACCAGCTCGGTGCGACAACGACGGCGAGCACCTCGATCCTCATCCAGGGGGCAGACATCAATTTCAGTTCAGGCATTGGTGCCCTGCACCTGGTGCAGGAAAGCACCGCCATTGGTGACACCAGCCTGCAGAGCGGTCAACTTGTGGTGGGACTGGTCGGAGACGATTCCACGGTAGGCAGTGGCACGCCCATCGCCGTACTGCGTCAGGATCTGTTTGTGCTTGATGTGACGGCGACGGGAGCGGGCAGTAGCGTCGCGACGGCAACCTTATTCTTCGAGGGCCTTGACGAGAGCCTCGACAGCAACAACGAGACCATCTACGGCGTCTCGGCGCAGTACAACGTTGCGCCGACCGCAAACGACGCGTCCTTTGCAATCGATGAGAACAGTTCCAACGGCACCGTGGTGGGCAGCGTGACGGCCTCCGATCCCGAGAGCGGCACGCTCACCTATGCCATCACCGGCGGCAACACCGACGGCGCCTTCGCGATCGATGCGGCCACCGGCCAGATTAGTGTGACCAACAGCGCGGCCCTGGACTTCGAGACCAATCCGAGCTTCACCCTGACCGTCGCCGCCATCGATCCGGACGGGGCCTACGGCACCGCCACCGTCACGATAGACCTGAATAACCTCGATGAACCGGGCGTCAACGATGCACCGGTGAATAGCGTCCCGGGCGCTCAGACCATCGACCAGGACGGCATGCTGCTGTTCTCCTCGGCCACGGGCACGGCAATCTCGATCAGCGACTTCGATGCCGGTAGCAATCCCGTCGAGGTCACGCTGACCGCGACCAACGGCACCATCAATCTCTCCGGCACCAGAGGCTTGAGTTTCACTGAACCGGCCGACGGCACCGATGACGCGACCATGACCTTCACCGGCACCATCGCGGACATCAACGCAGCCCTGGAAGGCATGACCTTCGTCGCCACGGCAGGCTTCACCGGCGCGGCCAGCGTGCAGATCACCACTGACGATCAGGGCAACACCGGCACCGGTGGTGCGCGGAGTGACACTGACAGCGTCGCGATCAACGTCGTCAGCCCCGACCAGTCCCTGTGGCTCAGCCTGACCGGCACCAACGGCGTCGACAGCTTCCAGGATCCCGGGCTGGTGCTGGAAGATCCGGTCGACAATGCCACCAATACCACCTCGGGCACCATGGTGCTGGGCTTCGACATCGACGCCTTCTGCTCCACCAACGCCAACGTCGACGCCGTGCATTACGTCCGCTCGGACATCCAGCTCGGTTCCTCGGGTTTTCAACTGCAGGCGGGCGACCTGCTGCTCTCGGTCGACAATGCGGAGACGCTGAATGGCAATTCGGTGAGCCCCGATGCGGGATTCACGAACAGCCTCTCGGTCGATGACCAGCACGTCTTCGTGTTTCGCCCCGATACCCCGGGCAACTACAGCACGGGCTCATTTGCGATGCTGCTGGATGACCCGGTCGGCGACGTCGTCGTGGGCATTGCGCTGATCGAAACCGACACGGTGGTCGGCGACGAAACCCTGCAGGCGGGTGATTTCCTGATCATACACGGTGGTTTCCAGGGCGATATCGGCCTGTGGGAAACGACCGATGTCGGCGCCGGCACCACCAGCGGCACTTACCGCACCCTGCTCACTGGCGGCGATGCCAACGTCACGCTCGGCGCGGACGTAGCCGGCGTGTCGCTGGTCGAATCCACGACGACCATCGGCGGGCAGACGCTCGACAGCGGTACGCTGCTGGTCACGGTCGTCTCCAACAAGGACGTGGGCAGCAACGCGCTGCCGATGGATCAGCTCGATATCTTCGCGCTGGACGTCACCACGACCAGCCTGTACGGCGCGGGCGATGCGGCGGCGAGCTATTTCTTCGAGGGCGCCGACGCAGGCATCGCCAGCGAGCCCGATGCATTTACTTTGCAGGTTTCCAACATCTCTCCGACCGTGAATGATGCCGGATTTTCGCTCGACGAGAACAGTGCCAACGGCACCGTGGTGGGCAGCGTGACGGCCTCCGATCCCGAGAACGGCACCCTCTCCTACGCCATCACCGGTGGCAACAACGACGGGGCCTTCGCCATCGACGCGACCACAGGCCAGATCACGGTCGCCGACGGCACGTTGCTCGATTTCGAGACCACCCCGAGTTTCACTCTCACGGTTGCCGCGATCGACCCGCAGGGGGCCTACGGCAGTGCGACCATCACGGTCAACCTGAACGATGTGAACACTCCTCCGGTCAACAACTTGCCCGCGGCACAGTCGACCGACGAAGACACCACCCTGACGTTCAGTGTCGCCAACGGCAATCCGATTTCGATCAGCAATGATGCCGGGGATACGACGACGGTCACGCTGTCGGTCGATAACGGCACGCTGAGCCTGGCGCAAACCACCGGCCTGACCTTCGATGCCGGAGCCAACGGCACGGCGACGATGACGTTCACCGGTACGGTCGAGGATATTAACGCGGCACTCGATGGCCTGCAGTACACGCCGACGGCCGACTATTTTGGCAGCGACACGCTCACCTTGACCAGTCGGGATGCAGAACTGTACAGCCTGGAAATCGACAGCGACCTGCTCGGGCGCTACCAGTTCGAGGCAGCCGCGCCCGGCGACGACAGCAGCCCGGGTGGTACGAACGATGCGACGCTGGTCGGCGACGCGGCGATCACGACCGATGCAGAGCGTGGCGACGTGCTGAGCCTTGACGGCAATGGCGATTACGCCGAAATCACGGGCAATTTCGGCAATCCTGCCAATGTCACGCTGGCGGCCTGGGTCAATCTAACTGCGGCAGATACTCAAGGCTCCGACGTGATCAACGTGGGCGATAATGTCGGGATACGCCTCGATAACCCGAACGGCGGCAGTGGCGTATGGGCATACTATTATGATGGAACGACCTGGAACAACATTGCCAGCGGTGAGTTTGTCGCAGGCGACGGCTGGGTCCACGTGGCCTACGTGTTCGACGATGTGGCCGATACACATACCATCTACATCAACGGCACGGCGATAAATTCGGAAGCAGCTACTTCCAGCATCAGCTATGCCAACGCCCCGAACACACGCATCGGCTCACACGCAAACGGAAGCACAGACTACGACTTCAATGGCCTGATCGACGACGCCCGTGTCTACACGCGCGCCCTCACGCCAGCCGAGATCGCGAGTTTGGCCAATGCACCGGTTCAATCTTCCGACAGCGATAGCCTGTCGATTGCCGTCAATCCTGTTAACGATGCACCGGTCATCACGTCCGATGGCGGCGGCGATACCGCCAGCGTTAACGTCGCCGAGAACACCACCGCCGTCACCACCGTCGTGGCTACCGATGCAGATGCGGGCGATACCATGACCTACAGCATCGCCCCGGCTAGCACCGACGCGGCGCTGTTTAACATCATCAGCAGCACCGGTGAACTGACCTTCATTTCGGCGCCGAACTTCGAAAATCCTGCCGATGCCGACAACGTCTACGAAGTCACGGTGCGGGCCAGCGACGGCAACGGCGGCACCGATTCCCAGGCCATCAGCGTGACGGTGACGGATGCCTTGGAGCTCGAGGTTACAAACACGAACGCCACCGGTACCGGTTCGCTGCACGAAGCGATAT
>JASFJQ010000225.1:0-4692 GCA_050121305.1 Chromatiaceae bacterium | reverse complement strand
GACAGGCACCGCGGTGCGCTGGCGGGGCGGCACGCCCTCGACCGCCGCTGCAATCGCGCGAATGTGCTCCGGCGTAGAGCCGCAGCAACCCCCGATGATGTTGAGAAATCCACTGCGCGCCCACTCGCCCACCTGCGCGGCCATCTCCTGCGGCCCCAGATCGTATTCGCCGAATTCATTGGGCAGGCCGGCGTTCGGATGGGCGTTTACATGGCATTCGGCGATGCGCGACATCTCCTCGACGTACGGGCGCAGCAGATCCGGGCCCAGGGCACAGTTCAGCCCGATCGATATCGGCCGCGCATGGCGCAGGCTGTTGTAGAAGGCCTCCGTGGTCTGACCGGACAAGGTGCGACCGGAGGCATCCGTAATGGTCCCGGAGATCATCACCGGCAGACGTCGATCGCCCGTCAGGCCAGTGTCTTGGAAATATTTTTCGACAGCGAAGACAGCAGCCTTGGCGTTCAGGGTGTCGAAGATTGTCTCGATCAGCAGGATGTCCACCCCGCCTGCGATCAGCGCATCGGTGGACTCGTAATATTGGTCGACGAGCGCCTCGAACGTGATATTGCGATAGCCGGGGTCGTTCACATCCGGCGAGATCGACAGGGTGCGGCTGGTCGGACCCAAGACCCCGGCCACGAAGCGCGGCTTATCGTCGCTTGCGTAGTCGTCGGCGACGGCACGCGCCAGGCGGGCGGCTGCGAGATTGATCTCATGGGTGAAATCCTGCATGTCGTAATCCGACATGGAGACCCGCGTGCCGTTGAAGGTGTTGGTCTCGATGATGTCTGCGCCGGCCTTCAGGTACTGCGCGTGGATGTCGCGGATGATCTCCGGCTGGGTGATCGACAACAGGTCGTTGTTGCCCTTGAGATCGCTGTGCCAGTCGGCAAAGCGTTCGCCCCGATAGGCGGCCTCGTCGAGGTGAAAGCGCTGAATCATGGTACCCATGGCACCATCCAGGATCAGGATGCGCTGGGCCATCAGGGCTTCGAGCTGCGCGGTGCGGTCGCGGGACATCGGTATTCTTGAGAGAGCCGCTAAACGTAACATTATACAAACCTTGGCGGGACGCTGAGTCGGCGGCCCTGATCGGGCCGAAAAAGCCAATAAATCCCGCGCGATACGTTATAAGGAGCTTTGGGGATACGTCTTCGACGCGCTGTGCTTAGATGCTGCCGTCGCGTAGGATTCTGCGACGCCTACACTAGAAAGCCCCGGAGGTATCGATAATGGCAGAACTCTTTTCGGCAGAGTGGATGAACCATCTGAAAGACGCATGGAATGCCGACCCAGAGGTCAAGGACAAGCTGGCCGACATCGGCTTCAACTCCGTCATCACATGCGGTTTCAAGAACGAGGACCAGCCGCGTGGCGTCTTCGTGGTCGAGAACGGCGAATGCGTCCGAGCCGGCGACTACGACGGTTCGACCCCGGATTGGGATATGCGGGCCGATCGCGAAAACTGGCTGAAGTGGGCCTCGGACGGTATCGGCATGGCGGGACTCGGCACCGCGTTTGCGATGGGTAAACTCAAGTTTCTGAGCGGCGATTTCAAGGGCATGATCAAGGACCCGCGCATGGCCGGTCCGTTCGTGAAGAGCTTTGGGTTAATGCAGAAGATCGACACCGAATAGGCCAAACCACGCATTGGGACCGAGAAACCGGGCGAACCGCCCGGTTTTCTGCGCGCCAGCCGCTTAGGCTATTGGCCCATCACTCGATCCAGTGGTTGGAACGCCCCTGGATCCGGGCAATGGTACGGTTGCGCTCTCGTTCGGCCTCGTCGACTGGGTCCGCCCGATGCCACTCGAGCAGCAATCGACGCTGCCGGGCGTAGATCTCAAGATCGTATCGATCGGCCATGTAGAGCATCGCGCGGGCGATGTTGCCGCGCGACGCGGGTCTGGGTTCGACCACCCGCGCCTGGTGGTCAATCTCCAGATCGCAGCCGCGCTCGACCAGGCGTTCGCCTGGGATCTCGCGAAACGGGTAGGCGCCACGCTCCCGGTTTAGATCCTTGCGCGCCGGATACATGTTGTGCATGTCCGACTCGATGTCGTTGAAGCGGGCGCTGTTGCGCCTGCAGGCCTGGCGGTCGCCGCAACGCAGCGCCCGGCTTACCCAGCCCATCGGATAGACGTGCTCGACGTTGTAGGCTCGATCGCGCGCAGCGAAGCGATGTCCGCAGTAGAGACCGATCCCGCCCTCGGGATACAGGCTGCGCCAGAACACGGGGATAGTGTCAAGATACTGCCGCGGCCCGGCAAAGGCGACTGCCGGCAAAATCAGCAGCAATATGACGCGGTTCACGTCGTCTCCTTTTCTGTCGTGACTGAGTCCTGGATAATCCCCCCACCGAAAGGAAATTAAAAGTGAGTGCCGAGACGATGGACGAGCCCCTGGTGAGAACAGAGATCGCTGACAGCGACCCGCAGCGGCGTCCCGGCCCATGGAAACTCATCGCCATCGTCGTCGTGCTGACCCTGATCGGGGTCTGGCTGGTACCGGACGACGCGCCTGAAGACCAGCTGGACACCCAACCGGTCGCGAGAGGGGACATCCCCCCGGCGGAGGTGAGGGATTCGGCACCCAGTCTGCTCAGTGAAGGGCCCGCAGACGACCCGGCACCTGTCGAGACCGATCCGGCGATCGAGGCGGTGGACGATCGCCCCGGGGGCAAGGCGCGGGCGCTGATCGCCGAGATGCGCGCCGAGGGTGACATCCAGCTCGACGAGGTATTCGCCGCCGCGCAACAGGCGCAGGCCGACGGCGAAATGGCCGACGCCTACCTGTTGTATTTCTTCGCGGCACGCGAGGGACACGCGGCATCCGCATTGTCCCTCGGCACCCAGGCAGACCCCGCCCAATATAATCCGCGAGACAGCGTGTTTGACGCCCCGGATATCATCCAGGCACACAAGTGGTATGAGGCGGCCGCACAAAGCGGCAACGCCCAGGGGCGTGAGCGCCTGGCCGATCTGCGTCAACGCATCGAACAATTGGCCGCGGACGGAGACCCGCAGGCACAGCGCATCTCGCTGATATGGCAGTGACCATGAGCAAACGCCTGGCCACGTTGGTGGTGCTGACGCTGTCCCTCGGCTGGCTATTTAGCACCGACGGTCTTGCTGCCGACCGGCCGCTGCTGATACCGGGTAAGCAGGCACTGTTCCAGCGTGTACTGGCCGTGCCGGGCGCCAGGCTGCATGCCGCGCCAGGCGGCGGCGCCGGCGACGAGGTCACCCCGTTCACCGCTTTCTACGTCTACGCCAGGGAGACCCGGGACGGCGCGCAGTGGCTGCAGATCGGGACCGACCGCCATGGCGGCACGACGGGATGGCTGCCGCAGAAGGACACCATCGAGTGGACGCAGGGGCTCACGGTGGCGTTTCGTGAAGCCATAGGGCGAGATCGTGCACTGCTGTTTCGCGACGCGGCGTCTGTCCGCGAGCTCGCCAGTCAACGCGATCTCGCGCGCTACACCGAACTGTATCGCGCGGCGGAGGCCGGTGAAGAGCCCGGCGACTCACCCGTCGTCGCGATCCAGCCACCGGGCAAGCTCGATATCCGTGAGAACTTCTATCTGGTGCCGATCCTGCGTTACGAAGACATCTATCTCGGCGCCGAGCAGGCGCGGCTGCTCGAGGTGTCCAGCGTGCCGCTGCAGCCCGACAAGGCGCTCCCGCCCCCGGCCTCTGTCGAACAGACCCCCGCGGCAAAGGCGCCGGAAGCGGCCGACACGGCCTATCGGGCGGGGCTGGTATTCGCGATCGACTCGACGCTGTCGATGGACCCCTACATCGAGCGCACCCGCGAGGCGGTCATGAAGATCTACGACGCACTCGGTGATGCCGGCCTGCTGGGCAACGTCAACTTCGGCCTGGTGGCGTTTCGCGATTCGCCGCAGGCCGTACCCGAGCTGGAGTACCTGTCGCGCACCTATGTCACGCTCGAACAGGGTCGCAATCCCGGCGCCTTCGTCAGTCGCATGAACGACCTGACCGCGGCCACGATCTCGAGTCAGGATTTCGTGGAGGACTCCTACGCCGGCGTAAAGCGCGCGCTGGACGACATGGACTGGTCATCACACGCGGCACGTTATCTGGTGCTGGTGACCGACGCCGGACCGCGCACTGCGAATGACCCGCTGTCGAGCACCGGGCTGGATGCCCAGGCCCTGCGCCAGCTCGCGCGCGAGAAGGGTGTCGCGATATTCGTACTGCACCTGCTGACCGAGGCGAACCGGGCCGATCACGCGAGCGCGGCCGCGGCCTATCGCGAGCTCGCCAAGTTTCCGGGTATCGGCAGCCTGTATTACGCCGTCCCGACCGGCGACGTGATCGAGTTCGGACAGGTGCTGGACACCCTCGCCGGACAGATCACCATGCAGGTGCAGATGGCGGCGGGCGCGCAGCCGCTGCCGGCCGCACCGGTGGTGGCGCCGGCGCCGAGCGAGAATCCCCGCCTGGCCGAACTGCAGAGCAAAGTGGCCAAGCTGGGCTACGCGCTGCGCATGCGCTATCTGCAGCGCAGCGAGGGCGGCAAGATCCCCAATGTGTTCAACGCCTGGCTGCTGGATCGCGACATACGCAACCCCTCGCAGCGCACGCTCGACGTGCGGGTGCTGCTGACCCGCGACCAGCTGTCGGACCTGCACGATATCCTGCGCGGCGTGCTGCAGACCGC
>JASFJQ010000224.1:0-4708 GCA_050121305.1 Chromatiaceae bacterium | reverse complement strand
AGTTCAGTCGTCTGTCGCAATTCGTTTTCCTCAGTTGTACAGCCCCGATACATGCGACAATATCAACCCCTCGCCTGCGGCGCCTCAACCTTGCAAACGGAGCTGTATATTTGCGGATTCCCGATCTCTCAGACGCCGAGACCGCGTTGCTCGATGAAATGCATGGACTGCTGTCAGGCGCGATTCTGGCGCATGGGGGCTCGCTGCCCTTCGATCGCTACATGGAGCTGGCGCTATATGCGCCCGATCTGGGATATTACGCGAATGGACGCAGAAAATTCGGCGAGTCCGGCGACTTCATCACCGCGCCTGAGGCCTCGCCACTTTTCAGTCAGTGTCTGGCGCACCAGGTCGCCGAGTGTCTGAAAAAATGCGGCGGCGCAGCGGTCCTGGAGATCGGTGGAGGTTCCGGGCGTATGGCCGCCGAAATGCTGGCCCAGCTCGAACTGCTGCACGGCCTGCCGCAGCGCTATCTGATTCTCGAACTCAGCGCCGCCCTGCAAGAGGAGCAGCATGCCGCATTGGCGTCTCGTGTGCCTCATCTTCTGTCACGTGTCGAATGGCTCAAGCGCCTGCCCGATCGGGGTTTCAGCGGCGTGATAGTTGCCAACGAACTATTGGATGCGATGCCCGTGCATCGTTTCCGACGCAGTGCAGGGTCTTGGCAGGAGCTTTCCGTGGGTCTCCAAGATCAGATGTTGGTTGACCGATGGGGGGCCTTGCAGACGCCGGGCATCGCGGAGCACCTCCAGGCAGTGTGGCCGGATGATCGCGTGGTCGCCGAAGGATACACCTCCGAAATCAACCTGCGCCTTCGTCCCTGGATGCGCGCGCTATCGGAAACCCTCCAACGAGGCTATTTGATCGTCATCGATTACGGCTACACGCGGCATGAGTACTATCACCCCGAGCGACGTCAGGGGACCTTCATCTGTCACTTTCGCCACCGGGCATTCAGCGATCCTTATCTTCTCCCCGGATTGCAGGACATGACCGCCAACGTCGATTTCACGGCGCTAGCGAACGCTGGGCTGGAGGCCGGGTTTGCGCTGGCGGGCTTCAGCACCCAGGCGCATTTCCTGATCGACAACGGTCTTGATCGGCTGCTGGGCCTTTCAGATCCATCTGATGTCCGACGGCATACCGAAATGGTTCAGGGTGCGAAAACACTGACCCTGCCCAGCGAGATGGGTGAGCGCTTCAAGGTCCTGGCCATGGTGCGGGGCGCCGAGAGCGAATTGACCGGATTTCGCTCTAGAGATCTGCGTGAACGCCTCTAACCGAATTTCTGCCAAGGCCCCGGTACCCTCTTGTCATGACGGGGCGCTGTCCGATGCCATCCCTGGCATCGGCCCTGCGGGCGCACCGCGTGCGACCCGTTTCGCTCCTGGCGAAACGGTCTCGATGCAGTCGGTTCGACGTAGTGTCGGCTACGCCTTCACCGACTTCCACTCCGTGCACCCCGCCACAGCGGCGTCTCGGCGCCCTCGTCAGGAAAAACGGTGAAATATGCAGGCTAGCCGTTGGATTCTGCTTTGCGGGCTCGGATTGCTGTGGGCTTGCCAGCCGAGTCCGCCAAAGGATCATCCGTTGCGCTCGCGCGGTTTCGAAGTCACCGATGTCATGAAGGGCGATATCGATCTTGTGGCCGATATCAACGTACGCCATAGCCTCGATTATCTGCGCGAGCTGGCGCGCAAGCTCTACGTGCGCAACCCAAACCAGGTGCAGCGCGGGCGACACGCCTCGCAGAAGGCTGCCCTGAATGCGCTATTTGGCCCGCGACGCCTGAAATACTATCCGGGCCTCGAGGGCAAAAGGTCGGCAGCGGCCATCAGCCTGGCTTTCGAGGCGCACTATCGCGGCGATCGTGTGGCGGCCTTCATCGAGGGTATGCGAACCATGCTGATTGACGCCTACGGCGGTAAGAGCCGTTTCTACCTGCACGATGTCTTCGATCCGCAGAAGCTCTATTTTCTTGCGCGCAATTTCGAGACCGCATTCTGGAAACTCGGCCACGATCGTGATCTCAACGGTCAGCTCTACCTGTACAGCAACTCGTTAAACGGGGGTGGTGATCTCAGCTTCGAGCGCCTGGCGGGAAAGCTGATCGGTCTGCAGGATCATATGGCGCAGATCGTTGCGGAAACCACCAACCGACAGATAAAGAACGTACTGCAGGGCGTCGTCTCGACGGTATTCATTCCGATCTGACCGCCGTTGCCGCCGCGCTGCCCCGCTCAGCGTTGGCTGATGCGCCGAAGCCGGTCCAAGCGCCCGCTCTTGCCGCCATGGCCGAGGAACCGCGGCGCCGTGTTTTCCAGCGAAGTGGCGGTGACGCCGAGCAAGCCCAAGCCGTCCTGGCTGCACACGCTCGGCGTCTGAAGTGAAAGATAGTTGTCGGGCGTAAAGGGCTGACCGGGAAAGTACTGCAGGATCGACGCCTGCAGGCTGGCCGCCCAGTCAGGCAGGCGTACGATACTCTTATAGCGACCGCTATGGTAGGCGACGAACCGAACCAGCTCCTCCAGGGTATAGCTTTTGGGGCCGCAAAGTTCATAGTGATGGCCAAATGCATCGCGATGCTCGAGCGCATTGGCGAACGCCGAAGCCACATCGCCGACATAAACCGGTGAAAACTCCGCATCTGGGCAGGCGAGTGGCAGTGGGCCGGGAATCTTAAGCAATGCCGCAAAGCGATTGAGAAAACTGTCGTCCGGGCCGAAGATCACCGATGGCCGGAAGCTGGTCACAGCGATCTCGGGTTTTGCGAGCATGTGCGCCTTGTTTTCGCCCTCGCCCTTAGTGCGCAAGTACTCGCTGCTGCCGGTCGCCTGGTCGGCGTTCAGCGCACTCATATGCAGCAAGCGCACGACCTTCGCGGCATGGCAGGCGCCGACCACTTGCTCGACCAGCTCGACGTGCATGCGACGGAAGCTGCGTTGCTTGCCGCTGCTGTTGAGGATGCCTACGAGATGGATCACCGCGTCGCAGTCCTGCAGGCCCGCACTCAGTTGAGCATGGTCGAATGGATCGACCTCAACCACTTCGGCGACCGTCTGCAGCTGTCTGTGGCGATGCGCATGTCGTGTGATTACCCGACACTGGTAGCCGCGGTTTCGCAACTGTGTAGTCAGGTGTCGACCGACGAAGCCAGAACCACCAATCAGAGCAATGCGCTGGATTCTCATGCGAAAAACTGCTGCTCCGGATCGTGCCTGCCGTGATGCCAAGTGAACGGGGTGGTTGCGGGCTTCGTGATTTTGCCTTGCGGCGCAGCCGTGCTCAAGTTCTTTGGGGCAGGTCAGCGACGCCTGCGCAGCAGCAACAGCCTGCCCTCGCTGTCCTGCATTATCATCCTGCCGTCACGGACTTGATAGCGATAATGCGACGCCGAACGGGTGCCTCTGGGACGCCACCAGAGTCGATAATGGTCGTAGCCGATCGTGAAATCCTGCGATCGCTCGGGCGTAACGAACAGGCGTGCAGTATTGCCCCTAATGACCACGAAACCGCCCTTATCGAGTTCCCAGGCGCCGTCGAGGTACCTGCTTGAAATGCTGCCATAAGGAGCCACACCACCGCCAGGATAGGTCCAGGCGCCAGGTGCGCCGGCTAGACCGAATGGCGGCCAACCGGCTGGCCCAGAAATCTGCGCAGGGCCAGGCCAGCCGCCCGCACCGTAGATCGATGATGTTCCCAATGGGGTTCCCATACCTGGATAGCCGATCATGCCGGTGGTGCTACCGATGCCCGGTGTCCATGAATGACCGTAGCCGGGCAGATAGGGCACACCAAGCGGCAGCCGGCTACGATCGATCAGGCCGAAGATTTCCATCATGCGCAGCATGGCCTCCACGAACGGGTTATCGTCCGTGTAAATCGCCTGAACGGGGGCAGGTATCACGAGCGCAAGGCTGCAGCACAAACAGAGGACAGGAAGTCTATTCACCAATCGAATATGTCACAGCCGGTGGCGCCCGGTAACCCCTGCAGCTGGTCACTTTGAAACGCACGTTCCTGCAGTTTACGCACGGCGGATTCGGAGTAAACTACGAGAGCTGGAGGATGAGCCGGGAAAGCAACAATGACCATGACTGAGCCACAAGTGTCCGATCGCCGCGAGGGTACCCGCGGGATGATTCGAAAGCTGTTGAACGAACGCCAGGAAATGCTGGCCATGTTTTGTCGAGTTGCCGGCCTAGAGCCATATAACGACGCGAGTCCTGGTGTAGATCTCCTCCAGGAATTCTGCCAGGTACTGATCGATTATTCCGCCTTCGGTCACTTTGAGATCTACGAACGCATTGTTTCCGGCCGCGAACGCCGCAGCCAGGTCCTTACGGTCGCGCGCGAAGTCTACCCACGAATCGCCGAAGCCTCCGAGGTCGCTGTGGAGTTCAATGACAAATACGATGCCTCGGATCACACGCTCGATCTGCATCAGCTTGACCGTGATCTCAGTAAGCTGGGGGAAGAACTCGCCGTCCGCATCGAGATGGAAGACCGCATCATCCAGGCGCTTACCTCGCGCTGACTGGCTGTAAAACGGAGCTTCTCGTACAGGGCAGGGCCGCAGGCCGAACCCTAGCCGGCTTGTCGCACGGTTTTCTGTCGTGAGCGTACCGGGCTGCGCAGTTGGTGATCAGTGAAATTAGCGGGCTGGTCATCAGCGAATGCAGCAAGTACCTTCCGGATCTGAGAGAGC
>JASFJQ010000223.1:0-4712 GCA_050121305.1 Chromatiaceae bacterium | reverse complement strand
GGCCAGCCGTGGATCGAGCAGGCGGCAGAGTTCCTGGTGTTCTGTGCCGACCTGCGGCGCATCAATGGCGCGTGTGAGCGGGCCGGGAAGGGCGCGCTGGAGGGTTTCACCGAGCACGCCCTGGCGGCCGTGGTCGACGTCGGTCTGATGGCGCAAAACGTGCTTTTGGCAGCAGAGTCCCAGGGACTCGGCGGCGTCTATATCGGGGGCATCCGCAACGATCCTCAGGTCGTGGTCGACCAGCTGCGACTGCCGTCCCTGGTCGCCCCCGTCTTCGGCATGTGCCTCGGTTGGCCCGATGAGGCGAATGAGGTCAAGCCGCGCATGCCGGTCGAGTTCGTGCTGCACGAGGACGTCTACCGGGACGTACCGGCGACCGACATGGCCGGATACGACGCGCAGATGGCGGCCTACTATGCCGCGCGCGGGGCCAACGTGAAGCTCAGCGACTGGAGCCAGGCCGTGGCCTCGGCGATGCAGGGCAAGAAGCGTGAGCATATGCGCGAGTTCTTGCAGGGGCGTGGATTCTTCTTGCGCTAGCCAGTTTTGCACACGTCCGACCCCAACAAGGGCGCCAGCGTGTCGGTTGATCCGGAATCCGCAGGGGGATTGGGTTCAAAACGGCTCTGAAGGACTGATTGGCCGGAGGGTCGTTAAGCTGGAGATACTCTGGGAATTGGGAAACATCGCGTTTGTGCTATCCACACTCTTATCGACCTGCATGCCTGCCCGCGGTCGTGCCGACGGCAGCACCCATAGATGGGCTCCCTAATTGCCCGCCGATTAGGAGGGTTCACCCGTTGGGAGCCCGTTTACACTCTGCGGGTGATATTGATCAAGACGTCTTTTCAACCGCTACAGCGACCTAGCGCCGATCGCTGGCGAGAGCGGTGTGTTCGGTGCATGAGGGCATAGTCGGTGGCTGCAGCAGACGGGGACCAAGGGGGCATCAGTCTGGTCGAGCGCGGCCTGTTTACCGCGCTACCGGCCATTGCGCTGGGCCTGGTGCTGTGGAAACTCGCGCTGCTCGAGTTGCCGATCCGCGCCGAGTGGTCCTGGGTGCCTGCGTTGGGGATCGACCTCGCATTTCATATCGACGGCCTGTCGGCCCTGATGCTGCTCATGATTACCGGCGTCGGCACGGCGGTGTTCGTCTACGCGGGGGGCTACCTCGCGGGACATTCGGGTCAACGCCGCCTGTACGTGCTGCTCAGCCTGTTTATGCTGGCGATGATCGGCACGGTCACGGCCGATCACCTGATAGTGCTGTTCATGTTCTGGGAGGCGACCAGCGTCCTGTCTTTCCTGCTCGTCGGTTTCGACCACGAGCGCGTCGACAGCCGCAAGTCGGCCCAACAGGCCCTGATGGTCACCGGCGCGGGCGGGCTGGCGATGCTGGCCGGGTTCATCATGCTCGGCCAGGCTGTCGGCACCTATCGCGTCAGCGAGATCGTCGATGTACTGCCGACGATCTCGGCGACGCCGCAACTCACCGCGGCACTGGTGCTGATACTGATCGGCGCCTTTACCAAGAGCGCGCAGTTTCCGTTCCACTTCTGGCTGCCAAACGCGATGGCCGCCCCGACGCCGGTATCGGCCTACCTGCACTCAGCGACTATGGTCAAACTCGGCGTCTACCTGCTCGCGCGACTCGACCCCGGCTTCGGAGACTGGCCGCTGTGGGAATGGTTGCTCAAGGGTGCGGGCTCGATCACGGCCGCCTGGGGCATGGTGCTGGCGCTGCGCGAGCGCGACCTAAAGCGCATCCTCGCCTGGTCCACCGTGGCTACGCTCGGCACGCTGGTAACCCTGGTCGGGCTGCGTGGCGAGGGTGCCACCGTGGCCGTCGGTGCGTTGCTGTTGGCGCACGCACTCTACAAGGCGCCGCTGTTCTTTGTCGCCGGTAACATCGACCATGGCACCGGGACCCGGGTGATCGACCGGCTCGGCAATCTACGGCATGCGATGCCGTGGACCGCAGCCGCCGCGCTGCTGGCCGGTGCCTCGATGGCGGGCATGCCGCTGTCGTTTGGCTACATCGTCAAGGATGTGATCATCGACGCGAAGAGCGCCGGCGATGTGTTTGTCTTCGCCAAGGCCGCCAATACCGTCTTCGGTGCCGTTGCGGTAGCGGTAGCTGGCGTCGCCGCGGTGCGGGTCTTCTGGCGCCACCCGGGTGTCAACGAGACCTGCGATGCACATGAGGGCAGTCCGGCGATGATCGTGCCGCCACTGGCACTCGCGCTGGCCGGCATCACCTTGGGCATTTTCCCATTCTTCGCCCAGGACTTGATTGCCGGGGTGACCGGCGCGATGTCGCCGGATGCCGAGGCCGTCGCCTTCAGCCTCGCGCTGGAGTTCGGGCCGGTCCTGATCTCGCTGCTCGCCACGCTGGCGATCGGTGTGCTTGTTTATCTGACTTGGGACCCACTGCATGCGCTGTTCGAGCGCGCCGCGAATCGTGTCGGGCGTGTCGGCATGGCCGCCCAGTTCGAAAGACTGCTGCGCTGGATTCCGCGAGTCGCGGCGACATCGACCCGGGCATTGCAGACCGGCAGTCTGCCGGCCTATGTCGCATTGGCCGTGGGCACCGTTATCGCGGCAATGCTTGCGGCATTCGCGGTGGCGTGGACGCAATTGCACTGGTCGGCCGCCGACGGTCTGCCGAGTATCGGCCTGTTCGGGGCCTGCGCGCTGATCGTGTTCGGTGCGATTGCGGCCGTCCTGCAGCGCGATCGGCTGGTACTGTTGCTTGCCGCCGGCCTTGTCGGCTATGGCAGCGGCCTGTTGTTCCTGTTCACCGGCGCGCCGGACGTCGCCTACACGCAGTTCACCGTGGAAACGGTATTCGTGATCGTCGTCGCCTCCGTGCTGCTGGCGTTGAGGCGCCAACAGCGCGCCGGCTGTCTCGACGAACCGCTCTGGCGGCCGGGGGCGTTTGTGCTCGCGGCCGGCTTTGGTGTTGTGGTGACCGCCCTGCTGCTGGTGGGGACGGCCGGCAGCTTGGATCCTGCCCTGTCACGATTTTTTGCCGAGAACAGCGTACCTGAGGCCTATGGCCGTAACGTCGTCAATGTCATCCTGGTTGATTTCCGCGCGCTAGACACCCTCGGTGAGATAACGGTGGTGCTGCTGTCGTTTCTGGCGGCCCTGCCGTTGCTGCGCACGTTGCGACCGGCACGCACCCGGGGAGATAGCGCGCAATGAGGTCACGGACTCTCATCCTGGACGCCGCCGTGGGCCCGTTGTACGTGATCATTCTCGCGGCCTCGGTGTGGGTGCTGTTACGCGGGCACAACGAGCCTGGCGGCGGTTTTATCGGTGGCCTGATCGCCGTCAGTGCGAGCATCCTGTGGGCCGTCGCTCGCGGCAGCGACGCCGCAAGGCATCGCCTGCCGTTGCGCGATCCGCTGCGATTGGGCGCCGTCGGCGTACTGCTGGCCGGGCTGTCTGGCCTGCCCGCGCTTTTTCTCGATGCTGCCTACCTGACTCACCTGTGGGCGACGCTGTCGCTGGGCTTCACCGATTTGAAGATATCCACCGTGCTGATCTTCGATCTCGGCGTATATCTCTGCGTCTGGGGTGCGCTTGCCGGTTACGCGCTGGCGCTGCTGGCGATCGACGACGATGTCACCTTGCCGGGGGACGAGCGATGATGGTCCTGGTCGCGCTCACAATCTTTGCCACCGTGACGGCGGGGGTTTATCTGGCCCTGTCGCGCGACGTCTTTCGTTGTGTCATCGGGCTCGCGGTGCTCGGCGCGGCCGCCAACCTGGTGCTATTCACGGCAGGTCGCCTCGGTTCGGCGATGCCGGCCGTTGTGCCGCTGGGTGACAGTGTGCTCGAGAATGCGGCCAACCCGCTGCCGCAGGCGCTGGTGCTGACGGCCATCGTGATTGGTTTTGCCCTGGTGTGCTATTCGCTGGTGCTGCTGCTGCGGCTGATGCGCGACGCCCAAACCGATGACGCCGTTGCGTTGCGTTACGCCGAGCCGGTGCCCGACGATCCGGTCAAACCACCGGCGAGCAAGCCGGGTTGCGACGCAACCTGGCCATCGAAGGGCCAAGTATGAACGCATTGGTTGCTACACCGGTCCTGGTGCCGCTTGCCACGGTCGTACTGACCACCTTGGCGAGCCGTCGTCCGGCACTGCAGCAGGCCCTGAGTTTCGCCGGCGTGCTGGCCTTCCTGGCCTGTGCCATGGCCCTGGTCGCGCTGGCGGCAGCCGATGAACCGGCAAGAACCGCGTTCGGCGGCTGGGTTGCGCCCTACGGCATCGAGTTCTACCTTGACCGGGTCGGTGCCGCGCTGGTGCTGATTACTGCACTGATGGGCGCGGCCTCGCTGCTGTTCCTGCTCAGCGATGCCGACGCGGGCCCGCGGCACCCCTTGTTGCTGCCCCTGGTTCATGGCGTGCTCGCTGGGGTGGGTGGCGCCTTCAGCACCGCTGACCTGTTCAATCTGTATGTTTGGTTCGAGGTGATGCTGATCTGCGCACTCGGCCTGTTCGCGATCGGCGGCCGGCTCGACCAGCTCGACGCCAGCTTCAAGTACCTGGTGCTGAATCTGCTCGGTACGCTGCTGCTGCTGATCGCAGTCGGTGCGGTCTATGCTGCGACCGGCCATCTGAACTTTACTGCCCTCGCCGAGGCCGGATCCGCACTGACGCCGGCGCTGACGACCGTACTGCTGACGGCGCTGTTGCTGGCCTT
>JASFJQ010000222.1:0-4716 GCA_050121305.1 Chromatiaceae bacterium | reverse complement strand
GCTGAACCCGGTTTCAACCGCGGCGGCGATTGCGATACTCTTCGGCGGTTCGTCTATCTGCACGGCTGTCCGGACACCGAGCCGATGGGGGTCCCGGGGTCACATGGCTGCATCCGGATGCGCAACCCCGATATTGTCGATCTCTTCGACCTGGTCGACGTCGGTACCCTGGTTGTGATCGAGGCGCCCGATAGGACGACGGATGCGGACGCTGGCTGAGCAATTGATCGACACCCTCTTGGTGTTGTTCGGGGTCAGCACGCTGGTCTTTCTATTACTGGTTTTGGTCCCCGGTGACCCGGTCGATGTCGTGCTGGGCGAATCCGCCCAGCCCGCCGATCGCGCGGCGATGCGGGCCTCCCTGGGGCTCGATCGACCGCTGGGCGAGCGCTGGCTGGACTTTTACGCGGATCTGGCGAGTGGTGACCTGGGTTCGTCCCTGGTCCGTCGCCAGCCGGTTGCCGATCTGATAGTGCAGCGACTGCCGGCGACGCTGCAGCTGGCCGCTGCCGCCTTCGTCATTGTGGTGTCGATCGCCCTGCCGCTGGGTACGCTGGCGGCCCGCCACCGCGGTCGCTGGCCCGATCGGCTGGCACAGACTCTTGCGCTGTTTGGCTTGTCCATTCCCAACTTCTGGCTCGGTCCACTGCTGGTATTGCTGTTCTCTGTACAGCTCGGCTGGACGCCGGTGAGCGGCAACATCGAGCCGGGTAGCTTGATACTGCCGGCGATCACCCTGGGTCTTTCGATGGCTGCCATCACCACCCGTATGATGCGCAGCAGTCTGCTGGAGATCGAATCCCAGGCCTTTCTGCGCACCGCCCGATGCAAGGGGCTGAGTGAGGCCGCGGTACTGCTCCGGCACAGTCTGCCGAACGCGATGCTGCCGGTGATTACCGTGCTCGGCATGCAGCTGGGCAGCCTGCTGGCCGGTGCGGTGATCACCGAGGTAGTGTTTGCCTGGCCGGGCATAGGCTCATTGTTGATCGACGCCATCCGCCAGCGCGACTATCCGGTGGTGCAGGGCGTTGTGCTGTGCATCGCATTCGCTTATGTGTTGACCAATCGGCTGGCGGACCTGTTCGCTGCCTGGATGGATCCGCGCGTCCGCGAGGCCAAGTGATGCGGATCTCGGCGACCATACTTGGTATCTGGGTGATTGTTGCGTTGAGCGGCAATCTTGGGTCGCTGGAGCCGAATCGAGTCTCTCTGGAAGCGATATTCACGCCGCCGTCCGCGGCGCATTGGCTGGGTGCCGATGAGCTTGGTCGCCCGGTATTAGATCGCCTGCTCGCCGGCGCCGGTGTCTCCCTGACGGTGGCCGTGGTTTCGGTGACGCTGTCGGCGACGATCGGGATCGCGGTCGGCCTGATTGCCGGTTACTTCGGCGGTGTGGCGGATCGGGTGATCAGTCGTCTGATCGAGGTATTTCTGGCCTTTCCCGGAATGCTGCTGGCGATCGCCATGGCCGCGATGATCGGCCCAGGTCTGGACAATGTGATCATCGCGCTGTCGGCAATGGGCTGGGTCGGCTACGCGCGGCTGGTTCGCGTTCAGGTGCTGGCGCTGCGCGAGCGCGACCACGTGCTCGCGGCAACCGCACTCGGCCGCACCGCCCCGGCGATCATGCGGCAACATCTGCTGCCGCTGGTCATGGCCCCGGTGTGGGTCGAGGCGAGCTTCGGCCTCGCCGGGGCGGTGGTAGCGGAGGCGGGACTGTCGTTTCTCGGTCTCGGAATCCAGCCGCCGGATGCCTCCTGGGGCAGCATGATCCGGGACGGCGTGCGCTACCTGCTGATTGCACCCCATCTGGTGCTGGCACCGGGTGTGGCTCTGTTTCTGGTGGTGCTGGCGGCAAACCTGTTCGGCGATGCGCTGCGCGACCGCCTCGATGTCACTTCACGTAATAGGCCGTGAAATACAGATCCTTGACGATCGGCTGGCCCGTGAATGATTCCAACTGGTCCCTTACTGCACCCAACGCCGCCTTGCGCAGGGTCTCTTTGCCCTCACGGGTCTGCAGTTGTTTTCCGTCCTGGCCGGCCAACAGCATTAGAATTCGATGGCGTAATGCGGCAGAGTGCAGTTCTATGAGCGGCAGCTGCGCCGCCTGCTCGGTCATCAGCTGGATATCACAGCGGATGTATTTCGGTCCGCCGCTGAGGTTGCTGACGAACGAGGGTTTCAACGCGAAGTAGGCGATATCGACCTCGGCCCCCTCGTCTGCGGCGAGAGCCGATACACAGCTAGCCGCCCACAGCACCGCCAGGCCAGATAGAAAAAGCCGCAAGGAAAATAGACTTTTCATACAGAGCTCAATCCGATGTTGAATCTACCAGTTCATCCGCCACGAGGCATGCTGTGATGCTGCACGGTCCGGTTTTTGTAGACCTGCTCGGCACCGAGTTGACGGCAGCGGATAGACAGCTGCTGATGCATCCGGCAACCGGCGGCGTCATCCTGTTCACCCGCAACTTCGCATCGCCACAGCAGCTTTATCGACTGATCCAGGCGATACATAAGCTGCGTTCACCGCAGCTGTTGGTCGCTGTCGATCAAGAGGGCGGGCGGGTACAGCGTTTCCGCAATGGCTTTACCCGACTGCCCGCGGCCGCGTGTTTTGCACAGCGCTGCGGCGGCGATCTGCGCAGCGCACGACATGCAGCACGCGAGCTGGGCTGGCTGATGGCGGCCGAGCTGCGCGCAGTCGGCGTGGATTTCAGTTTTGCGCCGGTACTCGATCTGAATCTCGGCCTCAGCGCTGTGATCGGGGACCGGGCGTTCGCCGAGTCGGCGGACCGTGTGGGTCAGCTGGCCGGCGCCTGGATGTTGGGTGCGCGGGAAGCCGGCATGGTCAGCGTCGGGAAACATTTTCCTGGACATGGTGGCGTCACGGCGGATTCGCATCTGGCACTGCCGGTCGACGAGCGCGATCTGACGACGCTGACTACCCACGACCTGCGGCCTTTTGCGCGCCTTATCGACAATGGGCTCGAGGGAATAATGCCGGCACACGTAATCTATCCATCCTGTGACCCACAACCGGCAGGTTTTTCCCGCTTCTGGCTGCAGGACATACTGCGCGGCCGGCTGCGCTTTCAGGGCGTGATCTTCAGCGACGACCTCAGCATGGCCGCGGCCGAGTGCGCCGGCGGTTATGCCGGCCGCGCGCGTGCGGCGCTGCAGGCCGGCTGCGACACCGTACTGGTCTGCAATAATCCCGACGGCGCGCTGGAGGTTTTGCAGTCCCTGAAGGATTATCATGACCCGGTGGCGCAATCGCGCATGGTGCGCCTACATGGTCGACCCTCCCGTACCTTGGAGCAGTTGCGGGAGGATCCACGTTGGCATCGTGCGGTCGAGCTTGCCGGTCAACTGACGGCCGAGAGCAATCTGTCCTTGAATCTGGATTCACCGACATGAGCGATCTGAGCGACGAGGCCAGCGAGATCATTCGGCATGCCGAATGCCTCTTCGATCGCACAGCTGTCGAGGCCGTTTTCGATCGCATGGCAACGCAGATCAACCGTGACATGGCCGGCAAGGAGGCACTGGTGCTGTGCGTCATGAATGGCGGCCTGGTGGCCGCAGGTATGCTGCTGCCGCGCCTCAGTTTTCTGTTGCGCGTGGATTATCTGCATGCCTCGCGTTATCGCGAGCAGACCTCGGGTGATGAACTGCATTGGAAGGTCAATCCGACGCAACCACTGGCCGATCGCCACCTGCTGATCATTGACGATATACTCGACGAGGGGTACACGCTGGATGCCATTATCCGGCATTGTCGGTCACAGTCGCCGGCGAGCGTGCGCGCGGCGGTGCTGGTGCAAAAGCAGCATGATCGCGGAGTGCGGCCGGCGATCGACTATATCGGACTGACCGTGCCGGATCGCTATGTCTTCGGCTATGGCATGGACTACAAGGGCTATTGGCGCAATGCGCCAGGCATCTACGCCGTCCTCGAATAGGCAATCGACGATCGGGAGGCAACAGCGGCGTGCAGGCGCTCGGCATCATCGGTGGTTCTGGACTGACACGGCTCGAGGCGCTGCAGCTTCACCGGCAGGAGTTCGTCGCGACGCCCTATGGTGAGCCCTCGGCGCCGCTGACCTTTGGCGAACTCGACGGCAATCCGGTCGTCTTCCTGCCGCGACACGGCGCATCACACTCGATCCCGCCGCATCGGGTCAACTATCTTGCCAATCTCTCGGCGATGAAGCAGGCCGGCGTCGAGCGTATTGTGGGTGTCGCGGCGGTCGGCGGCATCACGGCCGCGATGGCGCCGGGTGTTTTGTGCGTCCCGGATCAGGTGATCGACTATACCTGGGGCCGGGAACACACCTTGTTTTCGGACGGTCTCGACGGCGTCACGCACATCGATTTTTCCGAGCCCTATTGCGAGACCCTGCGCCAGGATCTATTGCGAGCCGCCGGTCGTGTCGGCGTGACGGTGTACGCGGGTGGCACCTATGGCGCGACGCAGGGGCCGCGGCTGGAATCGGCGGCCGAGATCCGCCGCATGGAGGCCGATGGCTGCGACGTCGTCGGGATGACCGGTATGCCGGAGACCTCACTGGCCCGCGAATTAGCCTTGTGTTATGCCAGCCTCGCAATCAGCGTCAACTGGGCCGCCGGCAAGAACGACGGCCCAATCACCATGGCCGAAATACAAAATCACCTCGATCGGGGTATCGCCGTCGCCCTCAGGGTCTTGGC
>JASFJQ010000221.1:0-4717 GCA_050121305.1 Chromatiaceae bacterium | reverse complement strand
AACGCGATGTCATCCCAATCGTATCCAAACAGCACCAGGGTCTTGTCGTACTTCACGGCGTGTCCATTCAGCAAAGGTCTCTGGGAAATAGCCGTCGCGATTTCGCGGGTTCGGGGGCGGCTGGCTGTCACCGGGGAGGCGGTCGATTCCGGCGTTTGCATTGGTACGTCTAGACCCCGTTTCGTGTTTGTTTTTGATTCCGGTTGGCGGTCTTGATCGCCCACTTGCAGTGTCAAAGACTACCAGACTGTACCTACAGTTCCGGTACGCCATGGTGTCTATTGACCGGGTATAAGCGCTGTTTTATTGCGGGCGCCGATAACCCCCCGTTCGATCAAGGGGTTCCGTGGTCTCTGGCGCAGGGGGGATCAAGGCCGCTAGCCCCGAGATCCACTGATCCCGATGACCCCGATGGGTGCGGATCCGGGGCCTCTCCCGCTCCTTGTTGGCTGCGACCTTTTGGCGCAGACTGCGCGATTATCACGTTTTCGGCGAATCGGGGCCGGCAACGCGTGCCTTCCCGAATCGCCTCTCAAAGGTGGGTTTGTTGATCCAGCGTTCCGAAGCGCCCGATGCGGCGGAGGCCGTTGCCCGTTATCGTCATCATGCCAAGGGCTATGATGTCTCGGCGCGGCGTACCATGTGGATACGTAAGCGCACCATTGAAAAACTCACGCTGCGTCCCGGAGACCGCGTCCTGGATGTCGCTTGTGGCACGGGCCTGAGCTTCCCGTTTCTGCGCGAGGCGGTCGGTGGCAAAGGCGAGGTGGTCGGGATCGAGATCAGCCCCGAGATGATGAACCTCGCCCGGCAGCGGGTCGTCGAGGCCGGCTGGCGAAACGTCACGCTGCTGGAGTCGTCGCTGGAGGCGGCCGATATCCCCGGACCTTTCGATGCCATCCTTTTTCACTTCACCCACGACGTAATGCGCTCGCCGGCGGCGCTCAAACAGATTTTTGCGGCGGCATGCCCAGACGCCCGGATCGCCGCCGCCGGCATGAAATACGGACCCTGGTGGATGGCGCCGGTGAACGTCATTGTGCGGGCCCAGGCCCGCTCCTACATGACCACCTTCGGGGGACTGGCTACACCCTGGGACCTGGCATTGCCCTACCTCTCGGCGTTCCAGTGGCATCCGGTGCTGTTCGGCACAGGCTACATCGGCTGGGGCCGGGCCCATCATGCGGGGGGCGCGGCATCCGACCCGCGAATGGTCGGCCGGTAGCCCAATTCGACGGAAGACAGCCTACTCGCCCAGCGCCGAATAGGCTTCACTGCCGTTCCTGCTGGCGCAATCCGACGGGCGGACCAAGGTTTTTGGGGGTTGGCGGCCAAGAGTTACCTGATAGCCTAGACTGACACAAAATTCGTAACCTACCATGAGCAGACCGTTGGAAGATCAGAGGCCCCACGGCAACCCATGGCTGGTCGTGGCCAAGATCGCGTTGGCGCTGCTGGTGCTCAATTTCCTGACCACCTTCAGTAACGTCTGGTCGACGCCATGGGTCCAGCCAGATATGCGTATCGGTGCCGATCTCGTCGGCCTGTGGTTCATTTTGCTGTTGCTCGTCGCACTGTTCGGGCGAGTCGGGCGGCGCGCAATCGCGGTGCTGACCGCGGTGTTCCTGGTCGCGGTAATAGGCCGTTATGTGGACGTAACGGTGCCGTCGTGGTTTGGGCGCAAGGTCAATCTTTACTGGGACGCCCAACATCTGCCCGCCTTTCTCGAGGTGGCGAGTCAGGAGTATGCCTGGTGGCAGATCTTGGGGATGGTCGCCGCGATCATCGCCGGCCTCTGGTTGCTGACCCGATTGATCCGGGCATCGATAGAGGTGCTCGCCGCGCATGCGGCCCCCTATGCGCTGCGCTCGCCGATCGCACTGATCGTTACGGTCTGCCTGTTGGGTCTGGTGGCGGGCAGCTTCATGAAGGTCGAAGCGGCCGCGTCCTATGTGTCTGCCCCGGCCCTACCGATCTATCAGCGCCAGGCCCACCTGTTGGCGGCGGCCGTTTTTCCGGAACGCTTCCGATCGGCGCTGCCCGAATCGCCACCGCTGGACTCCGATCTTAAGGTGCTGGAAGGGGCCGAGGTCAAAGTCGTGTTCCTGGAGTCATACGGTGCGACGACGTATGAGCGGGACGACCTCTTCGAGGTGATTCATCCCGCCCGTCAAGGCCTCGAGCAGGCAGCCAATGCCCAAGGCCGTCAGGTGCTGTCGGCTTTTGTCAAAGCGGCCGCTTTCGGTGGTGCGTCGGATCTGTCGCACCTGAGCTTTCTGTCGGGTATCGACCTGACCGATCCCATTCGTCACGACCTGCTGATAACAACCGATCGCCCGACCATACTCGATACCTTCGAGCAGCGCGGCTATCGAACGATCGGCCTGTACCCGGCGATGAGCTGGGACTGGCCTGAAGTATCCTTTTACAGCTTCGATCATTATCACGACGCACCGAGCCTGGACTACCGCGGCCCGAAGTTCGGGTTGTGGTGGCTGCCGGATCAGTTCTCAATGGCACGCGTCGACGAGATCTATCCGCCCGATCCTGACGGCAAGCCGCGCTTCCTGTTCTACCCGACGATCACGACCCACATCCCGTTTCGGCCGACCCCGCCGTATCAGCCTGACTGGTCGCGCGTGACATCCGACCGACCGTATTCGGACGAGGCGACCGAGAAGGCGATGGCCGACGAGATCGATTGGCATGGTCTGTTCCAGGGATATATCAACACGATCAACTACACCTTCAGATGGCTGGCCGGCTACCAGGCGCTGCCGCAGCCCCGCGAATCGGTACTGATCCTGCTGGGTGACCATCAACCGGCCGGCGGCATAACCGGACCTGATGCGACCTGGAACGTGCCGGTCCACATTATCACCAGCAACAAGACGATCGCCGACCGGCTGCGTATCCACGGCTTCCAGGATGGCGTCAATCCGCGACGAGAGTCGCTCGGTCATATCAGCGAACTCAGCCTGCTCTTGCTGTCGGTATTCGATAGTGGCCAGACCAGGGTCGCCGACGCGGCGTCTCGGCGCGGCATGTCAAAGCGAACCCTGACCAACTGAGGCGTTGAGCACCGCGCCCGCCCGCGACCGACGGGTGCAAAATTGGGGCTAATGCTGACCGACATCATCCCCGGCGCGAGTTCTCCGGCGCTCGCGGAAGAAGATCCCAATGGCCCCGGCAATCACCATCACGACCATCCAGGCCACAAAGGCCCAGCCTGCCCAAATACAGGTCTCGGCACAGCACAGAAAATCGATGGGACAGCCCTCGAACGAATCCATATCAGCCTTCTTGCCAGGGGTCAGATAGGTCGTGCCCAAACGCCTGAAGCGGAAACCGCTGCGTTCGGCGAAAGGTATCGGTTCAGTCACGCAAGATTTGTTCCAGCACGCAAAAACAATCGGTTACCGACAGAGTCGTCAAAAACTGTAAATAATCTTGACATTCCTAAAATAGGATCCGGATTCGTCCTCGCATAGCCGGTCCCCTGCTCGGGGAAGAGCGACAGAGGGCGCAAATCTGGATGTCAGCTTTTTTTCCACCTAATCCATAGGCATCGACGCAAGTCATTGATTGATATCAACGGTACACAAGTTGCATTGATCCGTATTCGATGCGGCTTAGCCCGGGACGGGATTCAGGATCGTGGAGACGGGAACACAGATAATCGATGGCTTCTCCGACCGTAACGGGCGGTGCCTGTGAGGACCCTCTCACGCGCGATCACAACCCAGAACGGCCTGAGTGGGTTGTTTCTCTCGGTGGCCTGTGCGGCTGTCAGCCTTCAGACTCTTGCTGGCGACCTGGTCACTGAAGGCAAATACTATGCGTGCCTCAGTGAGCAATGGTTAGACGATTTCACCGCGTTTGCGGTCGCGAAGGACTTCGCCGGCATCGAGGCCTACCTGGCGAGCGACAAGTGCCTGGTGCTCAAGCCCAACCTGCCGGTGAGGGTGACGGACGATCCGGCACTGCTTGGAACGAGGGCGGCCTTTACGATTCAAGGCATCCAGTTTTACGCACCAAGTGAAGAGATCGTCCGTAAGTAGGTAATCGGTGAGATAAGGGGCACTAAAGGTCGTCGTCGACCTCGTCGACATCGAGCTGGCCGCTGAGCCTGCGACGAATATGCGACCATGACATGCCGACCGCCAGGATCGCCGAGAGCAGGACGAGCACGATATAGGTGATCAGCTGCAGATTGTCCGCTGCCAGCCAGCCGCGATCGATGACCAGCCACAGCAGGGTGCCGAAGAAAGCGGTGGCCAGCAGGATCCCGAACAGGCCCAGCGAGCGGGCGGTCGCGCGGATGAACATTACCCAGCCGATGAGCAATACGACGCCGGCGAAGGCGACCAGCGGGTCAAACTCCGACAGGCTTTGCTCGACCCAGTGGAAGTAGGAATAACCGCTCGGATTGTACGTGGCGAATACCAAGATCAGGGCGGCCACCAGGCGCCCCAGGAAACTCGCAAAATTAAAGCCCTTAGCAGACATGCGTTGTCTTTCCTGACGTTGAGAATCAATCAGGTGCGAAGGATAGCGCAGCCATATCCCATCGGGGGGTCGCAGGTCGATGAAAATCGTGCTCGAGTATCTCCGACCGCTCGGCTAGCACTCGATGACGTTCACCGCGAGCCCGCCGCGTGCGGTTTCCTTGTACTTGGTCTTCATGTCGGCGCCGGTCTCGCGCATGGTCTTTATG
>JASFJQ010000220.1:0-4722 GCA_050121305.1 Chromatiaceae bacterium | reverse complement strand
CGAGGCCATCGGTGCGTCGGTGAAGATCGCCCAGCAGCAGGCGGCCCCGAGCGCGATCGTGTTGAATGCCTGCCCGCCGCCGCAGCACGACAGGGAGACGGCCATCGTGCGCGAGGCCCGCGAGGCGTTGCAGGTCTATGGCCTGCCGGTCTCGCCGGTCAGCATCGCGCAGCGCGCCGCCTTCAGCCATGCGCTGATCGACGGTCGGGCGGTCACGGAGTTCGAGGACAGCGGAAAGGCCGCGAACGAGATTCGCAACCTCTGGCAATGGATAGAGAGCCGATGGTGATAGGCGCATGAGCAGACGTGCACGCATAACTCTGCAACCAGTCGATGAGCCTGAGGCCGCGAAGCCGTCAGAAGGGCCCGCGCCTGTGCAGGCGACGCCTTCGCGTGCCGAGAGCCAGGCCTCGGACAGCCCCAGACCGCAGGCCGCAGCGCCAGAGACCACCAGGTGGAGGCCGACCGCGGGCGTGATCGTGAAGGCGGTGCTTGCGGGTCTGGCGATTACGGCCGTGGTGCTGCTGATTCGCAGACGCACGCTCTAGTGGTAGCTATGGCTTCCGCTGTGTTCGGCGCATCCCTACGCCTCACCCCTGTGGGGCTTGGGCGACGAAGTGTTTCAGACACTTCGTTCGACCCAGCCCGGCGTCCAAATGCACATGGCCGGCGCGATCACCCTGGCGCACTGCAACATGCGGACATCTAGCGCGCTTATTTCACCGATTTCCTTCTGCGGCCCAAGTGGCCACCGATCCCTACATCTCTGGAACTTTTCACGGCTCTAGCACTCTCATCGAACGACTGCCAAAAAGCGCTGGAAAGGCGCACGACAAAGTGGTAAATTTCGATTAGAAATAAGGACTTGCTTAGGGGACAGATGAACACACAACTCGCCATTCCGATGACCTTGCCGACCGGTAACATGGACGCCTATGTCAGCGCGGCGTTTCAGCTGCCGATGCTGTCGGCCGAGGAGGAGCACGACCTCGCTGTGCGCCTGCGCGACAAGCAGGATCTCGAGGCCGCGCGTAGTCTGGTCATGTCGCATCTGCGGTTCGTCGTGCGCATCGCGCGCGGCTACAACGGCTACGGCCTGCCCCAGAATGACCTGATCCAGGAGGGCACGGTCGGCCTGATGAAGGCCGTGCGCCGGTTCGACCCCGAGATGGGCGTGCGCCTGGTCTCGTTCGCGGTCCACTGGATCAAGGCGGAGATCCACGAGTACATCCTGCGCAACTGGCGCATCGTCAAGGTGGCGACGACCAAGGCGCAACGCAAACTCTTCTTCAACCTGCGCAGCGCCAAAAAGCGCCTCGGCTGGTTTTCGCAGCAGGAGGTCAATGAGGTCGCGGAGGACCTCGGCGTCAAACCCGAGACCGTATTGGAGATGGAGTCGCGTCTCGCCAACTACGACGTGGCCTTCGACGGTGCCGACAACGCAGACGACGACATCCCCAGTGCTGCACCGGCGGCCTATCTGCCCGACCTGCGTCATGAGCCCTCGGCGCTGCTGGAGCAGGCCGACAGCGCGGCCGCACAACGCGACGAGCTGTATGGCGCATTGGAGGCCCTGGATGCGCGCAGTCGCGACATCCTGCAACGTCGCTGGTTGAGTGAAGGCAAAGAGACCCTGCACGAACTCGCCGACGAGTACGGTGTGTCGGCCGAACGCATCCGCCAGATCGAGGCGGCCGCGTTGAAGAAGTTGCGCCAGTCCCTGGCCGCCTGATCCGCCCGTCAACAGCGATGCCCCCAACGCCCGCAAACGTGCGGGCGTTGCCCGTTTCAGGACGGCGCTATCCGAGCCGGACCTTTCCTGTCATTTAGTCTGGCACTCACCCGTCAATCCTCCGGGGCGTTGGTCTTATCCTGGCCCGACGCACGGGGCGCCTTCGCCGCCTTCTGTTTCCGCTCCGCATTACCCGGGATCATCGGGTCGTCGTCGTCCATCAGGATGCGGTGGGCCGGGCCCTCCAGATCGTCGTACTGCCCGGTGCGCACCGTCCACAGAAAAAACGCGATCGCGACCACCATCAGACCTACCGCCAAGGGGATCAACAGATACAGGATCGACATGATTAGCCCTCATTGAGCCGAATGGCGCTCAGTCAGCCCACCCGTCAGGAATGTGGGGGCGCTCCGGGGGTTCGAGCCGAGGGCGTCTGCAGCAAGGATGCTGCAGTCGAGCCTCCATGGACGGATCCACGGCGTCCCTCGGCTCGAATCCGCCGGGGCGCAGGTGTTTCACTAGGTGCCGTTCCCCTTAAGCCTGAGCGCGTTGAAGACCACAACCAGGGAACTGATTGACATTCCGATTGCCGCCATCCACGGGGCCACCAGACCCGCCGCAGCCAGCGGCACGGCCGAGAAATTATACAGAATCGCCCACGCCAGATTCTGTTTTATGACCTTACGTGTCGCACGCGCCTTGCGGAACCCCTCGGGCAGCGTAGTCAAACGCTCGGACAGCACGACCATATCGGCGCTGGCGTGTGCGAGCTGCGCCCCCTGACCCATCGCGATAGACACGTCGGCACCGGCCAGCACCGGGGCGTCATTCACGCCATCACCGATCATCGCGACACAATGACCCTCGGCCTGGAGCTCGCGCACCCGTGCCAGCTTGTCATCGGGGCGCATCCCCGAGCGCGCATGGGCAATGCCCAGCTGGCCGGCGACGCGCTCGACCGCGGCGGCGGCATCGCCGCTCAGGATCTCCACCTCGAGCCCCAGCTCGCGCAGCCGGCGGATCGCCAGATCGGCGTCGTCTCGCAGCTCGTCGCGAAGCTCGAAGCGGGCCAGCGGTCCCTCGCGATCTCCGAGCAAGACCTGGGTGGCGCCGTTGGCGAGCAGCTCGGGCGCCTCGCGCCCGCTCAGCGCCGCGACATAGACGGGACTGCCGACGCGATACTGGTGCCCGTCGATCACCCCCTCGATGCCCTGCCCCGGCTGCGCGTTCAACTCGCTCACCCGCGGCGTCTGCGGCGCATGCGCACACAGCGCCTTGGCGACCGGGTGCTCCGAGCCACTCTCCACCGCCGCGGCCAGCGCCAGACAACGTGCCCGATCGGCCCGGTCCGGCGCCAAGAGCTCGACGTCGCTCAACTGCAACATGCCGCGGGTCAGGGTCCCGGTCTTGTCGAACAACACATGGCTGGTCTGGGCCAGGGTCTCTAGCGCATGCCCGCGTGTCGTCAGCAGCCCGAGGCGGGTGAGCGCCCCGGAGGCTGCGGTGACCGCCGTGGGCGTGGCCAGCGACAGCGCACAGGGGCAGGTCACCACCAGCACGGACAGCGTGACCGCGAAGGCCTGCTCCGGTGCGTGCAGCCACCACCAGAGCGCGACGGCGGCCGCGACGATCAACAGCGCGCCGACGAACCAGCCGGCAACGCGATCGGCCAGTCGTGCGACCCTCGGCCTTTCCGACTGCGCCCGGTCCAGCAAGCGCACGATCGCGGATACCAGCGTATCCTGGCCGACCTTGTCGATCGTCAGCTGCAGCGGGCTCTCGACGTTCACACTGCCGCCGACGAGCTCGTCGCCGATCGCACGCGGTCGCGGCAGGCTCTCACCGGTCAACAGCGACTCGTCGACCGAGCTGCGCCCATCGACGACCCGACCGTCGGCCGGAATCGTCTCGCCCGGTCTGACCAGCACCCGGTCGCCGGGTGACAGTTCTGACACGGCGACCACCTGCTCACCCGCTGCGGTCAGCCGGGTAGCGGTCGCCGGCAGCAGTTTGACCAAGGCCTCGGCGGCCGCGCCGGCCCGGTGACGGGCCCCCATCTCGAGGTAGCGGCTGGTCAGCAGAAAAAATGCGAACATACAGACCGAGTCGAAGTAGACCTCGCTGCCGTGGCTGATGGTCGACCACGCACTGGCGGCGAAGGCGCCGCCGATCGCCAGCGACACCGGCACCTCCATGCTGAGTTGGCGACGTCTCAGGTCCCGCCACGCGGTGGTAAAGAAACCCGCGGCCGAGTAAAAGACCACCGGCAGCGTCAACAGCAGGCTTATCCAGCGCATGAAGGTGCGCATGTCGTCGTCCATACCGCTGTAGTCGCCGGAGTACATCGCGATCGCGAGCATCATGACCTGCATCGCCCCGAGGCCGGCGATCGCGAGGCGCCGCAGCGCGGCCGACTTTTCCTTCTTGTACAGGGCCTCCTGGCGGCCAGGATCGAACGGGTGTGCGACATAGCCGATCTCGCCGATCGCCCTGAGGATGTCCGACAGATGGATCTGGCCGTCGTCCCATCGCACGCGTGCGCGATGGGTGCTGTAGTTGACCGAAAAATCGAGCACCCCGGGCAGCGCGTTGACATGGCGTTCGTTCAGCCAGACGCAGGCGGCGCAGGTGATGCCCTCCAGGATCAGCGACGCGGTCTTGGTCGACGCTCCGTCGTCCTGCACGAAGCTGCGCTGAAGCGCCGGCTGATCGTAGAGTTCGAGACGCTGGAGCGCCTCGGGGACCAGGTCTTGGGGTTTGCGCGACGGGGTCTCGCGATGCGCGTAGAACGAGGTCAGCCCGCCGTCGACGATCGCCTGGGCGACCGCCTGGCAGCCATGGCAACACATCGGGCGCCGTTCACCATCGATCGTGACCGAATAATCGGCGCCATCGGGCACCGGTAGGCCGCAGTGAAAACAATGTGCCGCAGCCGCCACCCGGGTCAACCCGAATCCCGCTCGAGATCTGCCGAGGCCTGGACGCGGACC
>JASFJQ010000219.1:0-4752 GCA_050121305.1 Chromatiaceae bacterium | reverse complement strand
AACCACAATGACGGGTGCTTTTCTTGCCAGGGCCATACTCGAAGAGGCCATGCTCTCAGGTAACCTGGTGGGCAGCGATTTTTCCGACGGCCGATTGGCACGCGCCGATTTTTCAGGCGCCAATCTGAAAGACGCGCACTTCAATAATGCCGATCTGCGGCAGGCGAATTTCACCTCCTGCAATCTCTACGCGGCCGATTTCAGCGGCGCACGCCTACAGCGGGCCAATTTCAGTCGCGCCAATCTGGAGAAGGCGATCTTCACCGACGCCGATTTGCGTGGCGCCGTGTTTGACGATGCCCGGGGTGCACCGAAACGCTAGCCTGCATAGCTCACCGATTTCCTGCTGCGCGGCCCGATACGCTCGCGACGGAAAACGGTGAGATAAGCGGGCTAGTGGGCTGCTGCGTGGCTATTTGGTAATCACCTCGGGACCCATCAACGTCGTCGGCAACCAGGTCGAGACCGTAGGCACGTAGGTCACGATTATCAGGAAGGCAAACATGATCGCCACCCAGGGTAGCGCCGCCTTGATCACATTGGTGACCGACATCTGAGCCACCCCTGCGGTAACGAACAGATTCAGACCCACCGGCGGCGTGATCATTCCGATCTCCATATTCACCACCATGATAATGCCGAGATGGATAGGATCGATGCCAAGCGTGATGGCGATCGGGAAGACGAGCGGCGCGACGATGATCAGCAACCCGGACGGCTCCATAAACTGCCCACCGATCAGAAGCAGCACGTTGACCACGATGAGGAACTCGATCGGCCCGAGTCCGGCCGACAGCATTGCCTCAGTGATCATCTGCGGCAAACGCTCTTCGGTGAGTACATGCTTCAGAATCAGGGCGTTGGCGATGATGAACATCAGCATGATGGTCAGCTTGCCGGCCTCGAACAGCGCGTGCTTGGTATCCGGGTGCCAGAAAATCGATAACGCCCGCAGAGGAACCAGCACAAGGCGACCCCCACCCGCCTTGAAGGGACCCATGTCTCGGTAAACGAAATTGGCGATAAGGAATGCATAAACCGCTGCAACGGCCGCAGCCTCTGTCGGAGTAAAAATACCGCCATAGATCCCACCGAGAATGATCACGATCAACATCAAACCCCAAGAGGCGTCGCGTGCGGACGCAATCACCTCGCCCCAGCCAGCCCAGGGCTGAGCTGGCAGATGTTTGATGCGCGCGACGATATAGATCGCGATCATCAACATCAGGCCGGCGAGTAATCCGGGAAACACACCGGCGAGGAACATCCGTCCGACCGAGACGTCGGTTGCGGCGGCATAGACCACCATTACGATCGAGGGTGGTATCAAGATACCGAGGGTGCCGGCATTACAGATGACACCGGCTGCGAACTCGCGCGAGTATCCCACGCTGATCATCCCGGCGATCACTATCGAGCCGATCGCTACCACGGTAGCCGGAGAAGACCCCGACAGCGCCGCAAACAACATGCAGGCAAATACCGATGCAATCGCCAGGCCGCCCCGGAAAGAGCCGACAACTGCGATCGCAAAGCGGATGATCCGTGCCGCAACGCCGCCGGTAGACATGAATACCGAGGCCAGGATGAAAAAGGGTATCGCGAGCAGCGTGTAGTGCCCCTCAAACGCCGAGAAAAGCGTCTGCGCCACGGATGCGAGCGAGGCGTCATGTGAAAACATCATCAGGAACAGGATGCTCGACAGCCCGAGAGAAACGGCGATTGGGATGCCGATCAGCATCATGCTGATCACCATGGCGAACAAGACCGCGGCTTCCATCGTTCAGACCTCCCTGTCTCTGGGTCCCGGCGCGGGCATCGGATGCGGCGCCTCCATCTCCATTTCCTCCAAGAGTTCCTCGCCCTCATGACTGGCGATTATCTGATCGACCTCGCCCGTCACCACTTTCCAAGCGAGTTGAAGGAAACGCAGGGTCAGCAGTGCGACCCCGAGCGGCAGGGCCAGATAGGGTATCCAGCGTGGCAGCTTCTCGTAGCGTTCGCCCTCGTTCATGCTGTCGGCGAGAAACTGCAGGAACTCGGGCATCGGGATGTCATCGGTCTCCAGCCATGCCCGTTCGGTGGCGAAGGGATACCAGTAGTTCCAGGAACCGATCAGTAGCAGAATGGAGAACGCGAGACAGGCGGCTATGGCTATCAGCGTCATGATTCTTTTTGCGCCCGGTGGTACCGCATTGATGACCACATCGACACCGATATGGAAGTGCTTCTTGACACCGTATGACATGCCCATGAGGACCAACCAGGCAAAAAGAAACACGGTCAGCTCGAGCGCCCAGAGTATGTTGGCCTCGAATACGTAGCGTGCGACTACGTTTGCGAAGGTGACGAGCGTCATCAGACCGAGACAGATCGCGATGCTGGTCTCTTCGATGCCGTCGATCAGTCTGCCGAATTTTGTCGTTGCTTCTCGTTGCATCCCCACTCCCGTTGACCACTGGCCCAAGGTCAAGTGTAGGAAAGATCCAGCCATCGGTTAGGGCAAACGCCCGCCCGGCGCGACGCCGAGAACGGCTCAGACAAGAAATCAAGACCGCCGGCCGTCTCGCCCGCCGGGGCGAGGCGGCCTTAGTACTAGCCTTGATTGGACTTCAGCGCGTCCTCCATCAAGTCCGCGCCTATGTCTTTCTCGAACTTTTTCCAGACCGGCTTCATCGCCTCTACCCAGGCCTGACGCTGCGCGGGCGTCAGCGTGCGGACTACGCCGCCGGCGTCGATGATATTCTGCTTGTTCTGCTGGTTGACCTTGGTGGACTCGGCGTTCCGCGCCTCGGAGACCTCGGACAGAATAGTGCCAAGCTGATCGCGCACGTCACCGGGCAGGCCATCCCACCAATCGGTCGAGGTAACAACGAGATAGTCGAGTATGCCGTGATTGGTCTCGGTTACACCGTCCTGAACCTCGAAGAACTTCTTGCCGTAGATATTGGACCAGGTGTTCTCCTGGCCATCGATGACCTTGGTCTGCAATCCACCATAGACTTCTTTGAACGACATCTTCTGCGGCGACGCACCGAGTTGCTCGAACTGTGCTACCAGCACATCGGAGGCCTGCACACGAAACTTCAGTCCCTCTGCGTCCTCGGGCTCGATCAGCGGACGGTTGGCCGACATCTGTTTCATGCCGTTATGCCAGAACGCCAGCCCCTTGAGACCCCGTCGTTTCATTGAGTTCTTGAGCTTCTCACCGGCTGGCGAGTTTTGGAAACGGTCCACCGCCGCGACGTCTTCGAACACGAATGGCAGGTCGAAGATCCGGAATTTCTTGGTGAATTTCTCGAACTTGGACAGGGAGGGCGCCGCCAACTGGACGTCACCGTTGAGCATAGCCTCGAGTACTTTCTTGTCGTCGTATAAGGTCGAGTTTGGAAAGACCTGCATGCAGGCCTTGCCATTCATTTCTTCATTCACGCGCTTCTCGAGCAACGCGGCAGCGATGCCCTTCGGGTGCTTATCGGCATTGGTCACATGGCTGAACTTGATCACGATCTCGCCGGGATCGCAGTTCGCCAGGGCTGGGCCCGTCACAACGGCCAATGTGGCCGACACGGTCAACGCAGTCAGGTGTTTGTGCATGTATCTCCTCCAGTTGTTTAATCGCTACTCTCTTCGCCCACACCGATGCAGACAGTCCAACCGGTGCGGAAGCATTCAACGAGCAAGCGGAGTGCCAAATGCAGCGGATTGAGTCTAACCCTATGTTTTAATTTCGGAATTCAACGAAGGGCTGACGACGGCCGCAGCAGCAGATGGGTCATTTTCCACCCATTCCGGATAGGGCGTTGGGTGGCATACCGCCGATCGATCACCGGATGGGGGGCTGTCGTTGGCGACCTGTATGGCGTTCTCCGACAGCTTGCCTGGCTTCGCGGCCTCCAGTGCGTGCACGCTGGCATGGCCGCATCTCGGCGCCGCGGTTACAAAAACTAACGGGCGCCGGACAACAGCTCACGGATGAAGGCGCCTTTATCGGTCAGCGATTGATAATGGCGAAAGACCTTGACGCCGAAGGCGCTCGGATCGAGAGCATGATAGGTGGAGGACATTTCACCTATGTCGTCGAATGCCGCGACAGTGTATCGCTGCAGTATCTCGCCGCGCTGCGCGGCCGGCAGCATTGTCAGCTGGGCCGCATAGGCAATGTACTCCTGCGCGACCTGTGAGACAGGCCTGATCGCGAAGTTCTGATCTGCGATTGCATGCGCGACTTCGTGCACCACGAAACTGGTATACAGCGGTTCATCCATCGGCAGGCCGAAGGGTGACTGCAGCCGACAGCGGTGCCTCGCCGCCGCCGGCGTGAGCAGGTCGATACGACGTTGCGATGCGTCATAGACACCGATATGGAAGACATGATTCTCGATCACAGACCGGTGCAGGCGTATCCGAATGGGGTGTTGCATGGCGATTCCATGCATTCGAAAAAAGGCCCGGGCCTGCATTGCGCCCTCACAGACCAGCGCGCGGTCCTGGGGCGATTCTGCAGTGACTCGGACCTCGATCGCCGGACAGTCGACGGCCCGGCCCCGCTGGTCGGCCGCGGCGGCGTCGATTCCGGCAACTCCGATGCCGACCAGACAAAGTCGGAAGATCAATTGCACCCATATCCCTCCCGACGCGCAGCCGTATACACACGGCAATACGCCGTGGCGTTACCTACAATACTACGAGCACGGGCCGCTGGCCCGAATTGACAATCGGACCTCTCTGGGCACAACGGCGGGATAGACT